>DASVXN010000103.1:0-5032 GCA_036392635.1 Sphingomicrobium sp.
AATGACCGACATAGATCCCGAACGCCCAGGTCAGCAGCAGCCAGCTCAGCGCGACGAACACGCTTCCGGGCGTAATCCAGGTCCATTTCGCCCGCTCTCGTGAAGGGCCGAAGCGGTAGAGGGTCGAGGCGATCCCGGCTGCAACAGCAAGGATGACGAGATAGCCGGCGACCTTACCGGCAAGCACGAGCGGTGGAGCTGCCTTCGGAAGCAAATGCTGCAAATAGGCCAGGGCTGCGGTCGCGGCGATTGATGCGAGGGCGACCACCAGGGCGCAGAGCGTCATCACCAACGCCAGGAAATAGAAGCGCAGAAGGGTCCTTTTCTCCTTCTCCTCGTAGGCGATGTTGAGGGCGGTGATCACCGAGGTGGCACCGTTGGTGCCGCCATAAATCGCCACCAGGAACGCCAGCAGGATTCCAAGGCCCTTAGTGCCCTGCGAAGCGCGGACGGCGTTCATCAGCTGGTCGCCGATGATGAAAGCCACGTCCGTCGGCAGCACGGCTGTGAGTGCCTGCATGTGATCGATGACCGTCATGGGGTCCGCGACGAAGCCGTAGACCAGCACAATAAGACCGAGCAGCGATAGAAGCGCGAAAAAGCCGTAGAAGGCCACGCCCGCGGCGACGAGCCCGACATTGTCGTCCCACACGCGCTTGTACGTGCGCTTGGCGATGTCGCTCCAGGCAGCGCGCGGCATGTGCCACGGCGAGGTGGCGCTATGACCGAACGGATCCTGTGCCGCGCGTTGATCAGCCATGCGGAAGGCCTGGGCTGTTAATCCTCGCGCTTGAGTAGCGACAGGCCGACCGCTCCCGCAAGCAAGGCGGCTCCCGCGCCTTCCCGCCCACGCTTGCGCAGCAGGGAGAGGCCGAGCGTCGACAGTGCAGCCGACACCATTCCGACCTTCCGCAAGCCCGCCAGTGCTCCCGCGCGATTGGTGGCTCGTGCGACGATGTAGGGATGTTCCTGCTGCGGCGCGGACGGCCTGTAAGCCGCAGGGCTGCTTGGCTCCTGACCGCGTCCGTCGGAGACTGGCTGCTCGGCGGAGCGACCGGCTTCACTGCCCTCGTCGGTTGGTCCCTTCGCCACATTGTCGGCGGACCACGCACCCCGCGCGCCGAGCGGCTTGTCCGCAGGCTGGGCCGTCGTGTCCTTCGCCGTCTGGTGCTCGATCTCCGAATTGAACTCGGCACCGTAGAGAAGGATGAAGCTCGTGAGGTACAGCCACGTGATGAAGACGATCACGCCACCAAGCGAGCCGTAGGTCACGTTATACTTGCCGAAGTGCGAGACGTAGAAGCCGAAGCCGAGCGTCAGCAGGACCCAGCCGATAGCAAAGAACAAGGAGCCCGGTGTAATCCACGTCCACTTGGCCTTCGTCCGGGAAGGCCCATATCGGTACAGGGTGGCGGCGGCAGCAGCAGCGACCCCGGCCAGCACGACATAGGTGATGATCTTCCCAAAGATCAGCCCCACCGGCCCAAGATTCGGCAGCAGTTGCTCCAGCTGCGCCATAACTCCGATAGCGAAGCCCCCGACGATGCCGAGCAGCACGCCTGCAGCAGTGATCGCCAGCGACAGCAGCGTCACCTTCACGAACCCGCGCTTCTCTTCCTCCTCATAGGCGATGTTGAGCCCGGTGATGATCGAGCTCGCCGCATTGCGCGCGCCCCACAAGGCGACCGCGATGGCTACGAGCAAGCCGAGGCCCTTCTTGCCGCCCGACGTCGCCACGACGTTCATGAGCTGGTCGCCGATGAGCTTGGCGACGTCCTTCGGCATGCTCGTCGTCAGCGACTGGACGTTGTGAAGGACGGTCTGCGGGCTCGCGACCAGCCCGTAGGTCAGGACAGTGGCGCCAAGCAGCGGCACCATCGCCAGCAGCCCGTAGAAAGCGACGCCCGCCGCCACGAGCGAAATGTTGTCCTTCGACCCTTCCTTCCAGGTGCGGATCGCGATCTCCTTCCACCCCGGCGCGGGTATTTGCGCCGGCGTGTCCGCATTCCGTCCTTTTTGCCCTTCCGGTGCAGGCTTGGTGAGCCTTTCCGCGATACTCGCCATGAGCTGAACTCCTCGGGCGACTAAACGCGCAGAAGTCGCGCCGTTCCCCTCTTGCCAACCATGGAAAACAGGCGGACGGTGGAAGTTTCCAGATAGGCGCCCGAGCGCCTCCTCGAAGCGACTCGCGCGCCCGTGAACCGGACGAAGGGAGAGACGCATGGCTGGAGAATCCGCAAAAGGCACCCGAGTGATCGCGCTGGTGGGACCCGCCGGCGCAGGAAAGACCAGCCTTGCCGAAGCGATGCTGTTCGCAGCCGGCGCCACCGACCGCCTCGGGTCGACGGCCAACGGCTCCAGCATCGGCGATTCGAGCCCGGAAGCGCGCCAGCGCGGCGGCTCGACCGAGCTCAACCTCTACAATTTCGACTACCTCGGCGATCGGTACGCCATCATCGACGTGCCCGGATCGATCGGCTTCGCCGCCGACGGCGCGAGAGCGCTGGCGATCGCCGACGTCGCAATCGTCGTCGTCGATCCCGATCCCGCCCGCGCCCCGCTGGCCGCCCCTGCACTGCGCGCTCTCGACGAGCTCGGCATCCCGCACCTCGTCTTCGTCAATCGCATCGATCAGGCCCACGGCCGCATCCGGGACCTGCTCACCGCGCTTCAGCCGATGAGCGTCTCTCCCCTTATCGCGCGCCAGATTCCGATCCGGGATGGCGAAAAGGTCAGCGGCTTCGTCGATCTCGCCCTCGAATATGCGTTTAAATACCGGCCGGGACAGGCCTCGGAGCGTGTCGACATCCCGACCGACCTTCAGGACCGCGAGCACGAAGCGCGCACCCACATGCTCGAGCAGCTCGCCGACCATGACGACGAGCTTCTCGAGCAATTGCTGATGGATGAGGCGCCGAGCCGCGAAAAGGTGCTCCAGGACCTCGCGCGCGAGACCAGCGACAATCTCGGCGTGTCCGTGCTGTTCGGCTCCGCTTCAAGCTCATGGGGCGTCCGGCGGCTGCTGAAGGCGATGAGGCACGAGGCTCCGACGCCGCAGGCCACCGCCGATCGCCTCGGCGTCTCGGACCCGTCGCTTTACGTCTTCAAGATCCTCCACGGCTCGATCGGCCGGCTGGCCATGGCTCGTGCGCTCGGCGGGCGCATCGCTGAGGGGAGCGACCTGAAAACCAGCAATGGGGACCACACCCGCGCCGGGTCCATGTTCCAGGTCCAGGGCGAGAAGACTCAAAAGGTCGGCGAAGCAGGGCCCGGCGACGTCGTGGCGGTCGCGAAGATCGACACGATCAAGTCGGGTCAGTGGCTGAGTGCCGGCAAGGCACCCTCGGAGATCGAGGTCAGCTATCCGGCCCGCAACTGCGCCATCGCGATCGAGCCGGCCGACCGCAAGGACGACGTGAAGCTCTCAGGCGCCCTGCAGCGCCTCGGCGAAGAGGATGCCGCCCTCGTCATCGAGCATGACGATGCCAATCACGAGATTCGCCTGCGCGGCGTCAACGACGAGCATCTCAACACCATCCTGGCCCGGCTGAAGCGTCGCTACGGCGTGGAGGTGAAAAGCCACCCGCCGGCCGTGGGATATCGTGAGTCCATCCGCAAGCCGGTGACGCAAAAGGGCCGTCACAAGAAGCAGTCGGGCGGTCACGGTCAGTTCGGCGACGTCATCATCGAGGTGAAGCCCCTGCCCCGCGGCTCCGGCTTTGTATTCGAGGAGCGCATCCACGGCGGCTCCGTGCCCAAGCAATGGATCCCCGCTGTCGAGGAAGGCGTCTCCGAAGCGATGCGCAAGGGTCCGCTCGGCTTCCAGGTGGTCGACTGCGCCGTCACCCTCGTCGACGGCAGTTATCATAGTGTGGACAGCTCCGAGCTCGCCTTCCGCCTTGCCGGCCGGATCGCGATGCAGGAAGCGCTGGCGGCCGCCGGGCCCCACCTGCTGGAACCGATGCATAAGCTCACCGTCGTCTGCCCCTCGAGCGCAACCAGCCGGATCACCTCCGCTGTCGCCGGCCGACGCGGCCAGATGCTCGGCCTTGCTCCGCGCGACGGCTGGACCGGATGGGACCGCATCGAAGCGCTGATCCCGGAAGCGGAGCTCGCGGGTCTCGAGGCAGAGCTTCGGTCGCAGAGCCAGGGCCTCGCGACATATGAAGCCGTCTTCGACCACCTCGCGGAACTGAACGGACCGCTGGCCGACAAGGTCGTCCAACAACGGGTGCCCGAACCCGCCTGAGTCATTAGACGCGCGTCACAAACGCTTGTGGCGCGCGTCCGTGCTCCTGTCTAAGCCCGCGGCATGAAGCACTGGTTCAAAGACCAGCATCTCCGCTCACTCCTCAAGAACACGAGCTATCTCGGCGTCTCGAAGATCGTCGCCGCGCTGGCAGGCGTCGCGACCCTCGCCTTCGCCGGACGCGGCCTGGGCGTCATCCTGTTCGGCACCCTCATCCTGATCACCAGCTACATCAAGGCGGTCAGCGGCATCGCCAAGTTCCAGTCGTGGCAGCTCATCGTGCGCTACGGCGGCGCAGGGGTAGCTCAAGGCGATCCCGAGCACTTCAAGGTCGCCACCGGCTTTGCCTTCGCGCTCGACATGCTCAGCGGCATCGGAGGCATGATCGTCGGGGCAGCACTGCTGCCGTTGATTGGCGAGCGCGTCGGGATCAAGGCCGACTACCTTTCGCTTGCCCTTCTCTATTGCACGCTGCTGCCGATCATGGGCGCTGCGACGCCCGACGGCGTGCTGCGCGTGCTCAACCGCTTCGACCTGATGAGCTGGGGTGACACGATCAGCCCGATCACACGCGCGATCCTGTCGGGCATTGCCTTCGCATCAGGAGCACCGTTCGCCGTCTATGTCGCGATCTGGTTCGCAACCGACCTCATTGGCAGCCTCTACGCCTGGGTCTTCGCGTGGCGGGAATTGAAACGGCATGGGCTTTTGCAGGGCATCCGGCCGACGTTGAAACCGACGGTGCTGGCGGGAGCGTGGCGCTTCGCCATCGACGTCAATCTT
>DASVXN010000104.1:0-4009 GCA_036392635.1 Sphingomicrobium sp.
CCGAGAAGCTGATGGATGTCGATGCGGTCATCGCCTCCGCACGCGAGGCCAAGGCGCATGGCTCTCAACGCTTTTGCATGGGCGCGGCCTGGCGCGAGCCGAAGGAGCGCGACATGCCCGCGCTCACCCGCATGGTCGCCGAGGTGAGGGCGATGGGGCTCGAGACCTGCATGACGCTTGGCATGCTCAGGGGCGACCAGGCGCGGGCGCTCAAGACGGCCGGGCTCGACTATTACAACCACAACATCGACACCTCGCCCGAGCATTACGGCGACATCATCACCACGCGCACGTTCCAAGAGCGGCTCGACACGCTTGAGGAAGTTCGCAACGCGGGCATCTCGGTGTGCTGCGGGGGCATCGTCGGCATGGGCGAGACGCGCGGAGACCGGGTCGGCTTCATTCACGCGCTCGCCACCCTCCCACGCCATCCGGAGAGCGTGCCGATCAATGCGCTCGTGCCGATCAAGGGCACGCCGCTCGGCGACATGCTCGACGGCGTGAAGATGATCGACGACATCGAGTTCGTCCGCACCGTTGCCGTAGCGCGCATCACCATGCCGCACTCGATGGTGCGCCTCTCCGCCGGCCGTGAGAGCATGAGCGAAAGCACGCAGGCCCTGTGCTTCCTCGCCGGCGCCAACAGCATCTTCACCGGCGACAAGCTGCTGACCGCGGCCAATGCCGGCGACAGCGCCGACGCGGCCCTCTTCTCCAAGCTCGGCTTGCGGCCGATGGAGGCCGAGGAGCCGATGCGGATGGTTGCGGCCGAATGATCACGTCGCTGCTCATCGCCAACCGCGGGGAGATCGCCTGCCGCGTTATCCGCACGGCGAGGCGGCTCGGGGTCCGGACGGTTGCGGTTTACTCGGACGCCGACGCCAAGGCGCTGCACGTGCGGATGGCTGATGAGGCAGTGCATATCGGTTCCAGCCCGGCGCGCGAGAGCTACCTCGTCGGCGAGAAGATCATCGCCGCAGCCAAGCAGACGGGCGCCGAGGCCATCCACCCGGGCTATGGCTTCCTTTCCGAGAATGCCGACTTCGCGCAGGCGGTAATCGACGCCGGCCTGATCTGGGTCGGGCCGAAGCCGGACAGCATCCGCGCCATGGGCCTGAAGGATGCCGCCAAGAAGCTCATGCAGGACGCCGGCGTGCCGGTCACTCCCGGCTATCTCGGCGAGAACCAGGATGCCGCGCACCTGAAGTCGGAGGCCGACGCGATCGGCTATCCCGTGCTGATCAAGGCCGTCGCGGGCGGCGGCGGCAAGGGGATGCGCCGCGTCGACGACCCCGCGCAGTTCGAGGACGCGCTCGACAGCGCCAAGCGCGAAGCCCGCAGCAGCTTCGGCGACGACCGCGTGCTCATCGAGAAATACATCCTCTCGCCGCGTCACATCGAGGTGCAGGTGTTCGGCGACAGCCACGGCAACGTCGTGCACCTGTTCGAACGCGACTGCTCGCTCCAGCGCCGCCACCAGAAGGTGATCGAGGAAGCGCCCGCGCCCGGCATGGACGCGCAAACCCGCGAGGCCGTGTGCGGCGCCGCCGTCCGGGCCGCGCAGGCGGTGAACTACGAAGGCGCCGGCACGATCGAGTTCATTGCCGACGCAAGCGAGGGCCTCCGCGCCGACCGCATCTGGTTCATGGAAATGAACACGCGGCTGCAGGTCGAGCATCCGGTCACGGAAGAGATCACCGGCCAGGATCTCGTCGAGTGGCAGCTGCGCGTCGCGTCGGGGGAGCCGCTTCCGAAGCGGCAGGACGAACTGACCATCAGCGGCCACGCCGTCGAGGCGCGGCTCTATGCCGAGGACCCCGCCAAGGGCTTCCTGCCAAGCGTCGGCAAGCTCGAGCATTTCGATCTCGGCGAGGAAGGACGCATCGAAACCGGCGTCGAGGAAGGCGACCAGATCTCGCCCTTCTACGATCCGATGATTGCCAAGCTGATCGGTCGCGGCAGTGACCGCGACGAGGCCATCGGCGAGCTCGCCGCCATGCTCGACAGTGTCGAGGTCTGGCCCGTGCGGACCAACGCAGGCTTCCTGTTCAACGCCGTCCTGCACGAGGACTTTGGCTCCGGCGCGCTCGACACCGGCTTCATCGAGCGGAACATCGACGAGCTGCTGCCCGATGCAGAGCCGACCGACCCGGTCTGGCGCGGCGCCGCCGCCGTTGCGCTGGCCATCGCGGAAGACGACGAGCCGCTGGCGGAGCTTGCCGGTTTCCGTCTCAACGCGCCGCGAAGCACGGTGGTCACGCTGGCGAGGGCAGGCGAAGTGCGCGGAGTCTCCCCGGACGTTGGCGAGATCGCCGAAGTCTCAGGGTTCCGCGACGAGGAACGCGTCGTCGTCTTCACCGAAGGCCAAAGCTTCGAGTTCGCGCTCGCCTCGCGCGGCACCGGCAAGACGCACGGTCTCCACGACGGCGAGATCGAGGCACCGATGCCGGGCAAGGTCACCGCGGTCGAAGTTTCACCAGGTGAAAAGGTTTCCGCCGGGCAACGCTTGCTCACGCTGGAAGCGATGAAGATGGAGCATGCACTGACCGCCCCGTTCGACGGGAGGATCGCCGAGCTCAACGCTGCTGCCGGCGCCCAGGTCACCGAAGGCCAGGTGCTGGTGAAGGTCGAGGCCGAGCCGGAGGCTTAAGCACTCCTTAGCCGGCGCCGTTCCACAATGGCGCATGCTCAAGTTCCTGATCGGCCCGGCGTTGATGGGTGCCGGCTACGCCGCCGGCAGCTACTACGGCGCGGATGCCGAGCAACTCGTGCACAAGAGCCCAAGCGTCACCTATGCGGGACTGGAGCAGGCGCTCGCGAACATGCGCACCAGCGGCACGACCTCGTTCGAAGGCGGCACGCCGGTCCCGTACGAGATCGAGATCGACCGCACGCTGGACCGGAAGCTCGTCGTCCACCTGCTGTTCGCCGGCAGGCAGGGCGCTCAGGCGGACATTGACCTCACGTCCGCTGACGGCGGGAACGGCACGCTGGTGACCACGCGCGTGCATGCCGACCGGGAGGTGCTGCGCCCCGTGCTTGCCGGCACCAGCAAGGCGCGGCTCGGCTATGCGCCCGACTGGATTTTCAATGTGACCCTCAAGCCGCTGCTCAAGCAGCTCGCCGCCCAGATCGAGGCGGGACAGCCGGCCGGCATCGCCGAGCTCAGCGAAGGCGAGGCGCGGGCGCAGTGGGAGGCGAACTTGTCCGACGAGCAGCGCAGCCAGGTCGACCGGTGGCGGCAGTATGACGCGACGCGCCCCGCAACCGACCCCGACGCCGACGCGAACCGCTACCTCGAGAACGCCGGCTCCAACTGAGCGCAATCACGCCTCGTCGTTCAGGGGCTGCAACGGCATGAAACAGCTTTGCCGCGACTGCGTTGATGTTGCTGCTGTGCAATCGTTGCATCGTGCAGCGCCGAGCCAACAACCAGGATTCAAGCGGCCATGTCCGACAAACCGATCGTCTATGATGAGGCGAGCGACGTGAAAGCCGTCGACGGGAGTGTCGACGTGGACGGCCCCGATGCCGTCGACGTCACCTTGACCCCCGAGGCTGCGGAGGAGACGTCCGAACGGTTGATGGACGCCAGCGTCAAGGCGCGCGGGCAGCGGCGGCTGAAGCGCTATCCTCACCGCCCCGAAGGCGGCTGAGCCCGACCCGCAGGGCCTTGCCTTCCCGTTCGGTAAGTTGCGGTCGTTCTCCGAAGGCGTAGAACAAGCGCATCGAGACCCGCTTTCAGGGGGACAACGAGCCCCGTTATGCGACGCGGGGCGGGTCTCGTGCTCACCTGCCACAGTCGGATCCCCCGTGCGCGCTACGCGGACCTCTCCGTGGAACAGCGGGACTCGCCTCCGCGTTCGTGCCGCAATGGCAACGAACAGGAGTAAGCGTAATGGCTGACAGCAAAACCGATCGCGGCGGGCGCGACCGCAGCCGGGTGGCGGCGGGGCAGGGCTATGAGCTCGGCTACTTCGCGCGCAAGCACAAGATCAGCCGCGAGGAT
>DASVXN010000105.1:0-2021 GCA_036392635.1 Sphingomicrobium sp.
CTTTGACCTGCATCTTCTCGAGCTCGTGGGGGTCGGCCATGGCGTCGACCAGCTGTTCCTCGTGCTCATGTTCGTGGAGCAGCTTCTCGACGATTTTCTCCGTCGCTTCGAACGCGAGATAGGCTCCGCCTACCATCAGCAGCGGGGTCATGAGGAAGGGCGCGAACGCGCTGATGAGCAGCGCGGCAGGCAGCAGGAGCAGGATCTTGTTGCGGATCGAGCCCCAGGCGATCTTGCCGATGATCGGCAGCTCGCGTTCCGGGGCAAGGCCGACGACATAGCGAGGCGTCACCGCGGTATCGTCGATCACCACGCCGGCCGCCTTGGTCCCCGCCTTGCCCGCCGCGCCGGCGACATCGTCGAGCGAGGCGGCGGCGAGCTTGGCGATGGTTGCGACATCGTCGAGGAGCGCGATCAGTCCGGATGGCATGCGGCACGCGTTAGGCGAGCTTGCGGAGATAAGCCAATTCGCGCATCCCGCCGCCATGCTTGCACTCGATTTTGTCAAGGCGAACCGTGAGACGGTTCAGCGCGCGATCCGTGACAAGGGCGTGGACGTGGACCTGGACACGCTGCTGTCGCTGGATGGGGACGTTCGGACGGCGAAAACCGAGATCGACCGGCTGCGCGCCGAGCGGAATGCGGTCAGTGCGAAGTTCAAGGACGCGACGCCTGAGCAGAAGGCGGAGCTTGGGCGGCAAGCCAAGGAAGCCGGCGCGCGCGCTTCGGAGCTGGAGGGAGGGCTGTCGGCCAAGGAGGCCGAGCTCAAGGCCCTGATGCTGAAGCTGCCGGGCATCCCTTACGAGGGCGCGCCGGTTGGTCCGGACGAAAGCTACAACGAAGTCATCCGCACCGTCGGCGAACCCCGCAAGTTCGACTTCGAGCCGCTCGACCACGTGGCGCTGATCGAGAAGAACGGCTGGGGCGACCTGTCGCGAGTGACGCAGGTGTCGGGCAGCCGGACCTACTGCCTGAAGGGCGCGCTGGCGCTGCTCGAGACGAAGCTGATGGGCTGGGCGCTGGAGAAGATCGGCAATGCCGGGTTCACGCCGATCACGGTGCCGGCGATCGCGCGCGAGCAGGCGTTCCTGAACCAGGGACAGTTCCCGGGTCACGAGGAAGAGACGTACCAGCTGCCGAACGACGATCTGTGGCTCGCCGGGACGGCCGAGGTCGTGCTGACCTCGCTCCATTCGGGCGAGATCGTCGAGGCCGACAAGCTGCCGATCCTCTATGCGGGCTTCTCTCCGTGCTTTCGCCGTGAGGCCGGGAGCGCGGGCAAGGACGTGCGCGGCTTGCTTCGCGTCCACCAGTTCGTGAAAGTCGAGCAGTACGTGGTCTGCGAGGCCGACGAGGCACAGTCGGCGGAGTGGCACGCGAAATTGCTGGAACTCGCGGAGAGCCTGCTTCGCGACCTCGAGATTCCCTATCAGGTGATCGAGACCTCGACCGGTGACATGGGCCTCGGCAAGTATCGCATGAACGACATCGAGAGCTGGGTGCCGAGCCTTGGCAAGTATCGCGAGACGCACAGCTGCTCGACTTTGCACGACTGGCAGGCGCGGCGGGCGAACATCCGCTACCGGGGCAGCGACGGGAAGGTGCGGTTCGCGCACACGCTCAACAACACGGCCCTCGCCTCTCCGCGCATCCTCGTGCCGCTGCTCGAGAACCACCAGACGGCGGACGGGCGTGTGAAGCTGCCGGCTGCGCTCCGCGAGCTGATGGGAACGGAGTATCTCTGAGGGCCGTTCGCCGCAGGTGAGGAAGTACAAGTTCACAGGCGACGACAAGCCGCCTCCCGGATGGCGGCGGCTGACGGAAGCTGCCTGGCTCCTGCCCCGGCTGCTGAAGGGCTTCGGCGAGGTGGCGGTGCTCGGCCCGAAGGACGGCCCGCCCGCTTATGTGATCCCCGGCTTCGTCGCGTCGGACAAGACGTGCAGCGGGCTTCGCCAGGCGCTCGCCGAGGCCGGGTGGCGGACCTATCCGTGGGACCTCGGTCTTAACCGCGGCGCGCATCC
>DASVXN010000106.1:0-1531 GCA_036392635.1 Sphingomicrobium sp.
GGGAGACCAAGACCGAAGTCGGCGCGGTCATCAACAAGGTGCAGATCTCGGTCGAAGCCTATGCCGAGCGGACGCCGCAGCGGAAGATGGAAGCCGCGCTCGGCAACCGGATTGCGGTACGCCACAAGCCGCATGGCGTGCTGGCGGTGCTGGGGCCCTACAACTTTCCGGCGCACCTGCCGAACGGACACATCGTCCCGGCGCTGATCGCCGGCAATGCGGTGGTCTTCAAGCCTTCCGAAAAGACGCCTGCGTCAGGCGAGTTCCTGGTTCGATGCTACCATGAGGCGGGCATCCCCGAAGGCGTGGTCCGGCTGCTGATCGGCGGACCCGACCAGGGCCGCGCGCTCGCTGGCCAAGCCGGCATCGACGGACTCTTGTTCACCGGCTCCGCCCGTGCGGGCATGGCCCTCCACAAGCAGTTCGCCGAGATGCCGAGCAAGATTCTGGCGCTCGAGCTTGGCGGCAACAACCCGCTGGTCGTTTGGAACGCCAAGGACATCCCGTCCGCAGCCATCATTGCCGTTCAGTCCGCTTATCTGTCGGCAGGCCAGCGCTGCACGGCCGCGCGCCGTCTGATCGTCGAGGATGGCGAGCACGAGCCCCTGATCGCAGAAATCAAGAAGCTGCTCGACCGGATGATCTTCGACGAGCCCTTCGCCGATCCGCAGCCGTTCATGGGCCCGGTCATCGACGTTGCCGCCGCCGACCACGTTCAGGAGCAATGGCTCAACCTGATGATGAAGGGCGGCAAGCCGATCGCGCGGCTCGATCGGCCGTTTAAGGACAAGCCCTTCCTCACGCCCGCGCTGATCGACGTCACCGGGGTCCGCGACCGGCCCGATGAGGAGATCTTCGGCCCGGTGCTGCAAGTCATCCGCGTGAAGGACTTCGACGAGGCGATCGAAGAGGCAAACAACACTCGCTTCGGCCTCGCCGCCAGCCTGATCGGCGGCAGCCCGGAGATGTACGACCAGTTTTGGGCAAACGTCCGCGCGGGCGTCATCAACTGGAACAAGCCGACCAACGGGGCTCCCTCCAACGCTCCGTTCGGCGGCGTCGGCCTTTCGGGCAATCATCGGCCGAGCGCCTTCTACGCCGCGGACTATTGCGCTTATCCGGTGACCAGCAGTGAATCCGAGCGCGCCCGCGCGTCGATCGGCGAGGGCCTGCGCGACCCGAACCTGCAGGAGGACTGAGGGCTTCCAAGCCGTCCCGCCGCGCGACGCCGCTGCACCCGTTCGGAAACAAGTCCGCCGACAGCCGTTCAAGCGCCCGATGATTAAAAGCAGATGGACCGGCACGGCCCTCGGCCTTGCCTTGTGCAGCGCAGCTTTGGCGGGTTGTAATTTCAGCAACCAGAGCTCGAACCAGTCCCAGGCCAGCGGCACCGCTTCCGGCGATGTCCAGGTGGAATGGAAATCCGATACCGAGAAGCAGCTTCGGGAGGCGATCGCCAATGCGCCGGCGAACGGCCTCAAGCCCGATCTCTTCCTCAAGGGTGGCGAGAAGGGCGCGGAGCTGACGCAGG
>DASVXN010000107.1:0-3174 GCA_036392635.1 Sphingomicrobium sp.
GGCTGCGCGTTCGCGGTGAGCTTCAACTCCTCGTCCGGGCCCTCGCGCATCAGGCGGAACAAGTTCTGCCCAAGCGCCTCGTCGACCTCGTCGAACACGTCCTTCGCCGTCCGGCTTGCGTCGGCCAGCGCCGCGCCCATGCCGACCGCCTGGCTGCCCTGACCCGGGAAAATAAAAGCTCGCATTCACGTCCTCGAGTGCCCCCGCGGAGGCGGGGAGATGTTGAGGCGGGCCGCTTGGCCCCTGCCGCCGCGCTGGTCAAGCAGCGCTGGGAACCGGTGCAAGCAGGCATTGGTTGGCCCAGCGCCGATGACCCCGGAGACCCCCCGATGAACCGCACGATCCTCTTCGCCGCCACCCTCCTGTCCGCGAGCGCTGCCGCCGCCGCACCACCGGCGGTGTTCCTTCGCGAAGCCATTCAGGGGAACTACTCGGAAGTCGCGCTCGGCCGAATGGTGCAGAGCCGCGCGACGAGCCCGGACGTGCGCCGGTTCGGAGCAATGCTGGTCAGGGACCATGGTAAAAGCCTCGCGCAGGCGCAGCAGATCGCCAGGCGCCTGCATCTGCGCATTCCCGCACGGCTAAGCCCGGAAGCTCGGGCCGAACAGCGCAGGTTGCAGACACTGCGCGGCCGCGAATTCGACCGAGAGGTGCGCCGCTTCTCGATCCACGAGCATCGCAACGACATCGCAGCCTTCCGAGCACAGGCGCGCAGCGGCGATCGAGCCACTTCGGCCTATGCTGCAGCGAACGTCCCGGTGATGCAGCATCACCTCGCCGCCGCGCAGGCGCTTGGACGATAGCCGCCCGGCGTTGCACCGCTGCGGCTGACCTGCGACAGCAGCGGCAATGAGCGCTGAGACATTGCCGATCGATCCCCTTCCCGAGCCGTCGTCGCGGATGCTGGGCAAGTGGATGAGCGCGGCCATGGTGGTTGGCACCATGGTCGGCTCGGGCATTTACCTGTTGCCGACGACCCTGGCGCCGTTTGGATACAACCTGGTCTTCGCGTTTCTGCTCACTGGCCTCGGCACGATGTGCCTCGCCTTTGCGCTCGCCAGGATGGCTGCGCAGATCCCCGGAGGCCCGTTCGTCTACATCGAGCGCTCGTTCGGCGAGCGGACCGCATTCCTGACGCTCTGGTGCTACACGATCTCACAGGTCACCGGCGTCGCAGGCGTGGCGGTCGCGGTGGCGGGAGCCCTCGGGCATATCTATCCGGCGGTTCAGTCGGGCCCTGGCCTCATTGCGGTCGCGCTGGCTGCGATCGCGGTGCTCGTCGCCGTCAACATGCGGGGAGCACGCTCCGCGGGCGTCCTTCAGGTAATCACGACGCTCATCAAACTCGCGCCGCTTCTCATCGTCATGTTCCTGGTCCTCGGACGCTTCGGCGGCAGCCAGCCGCTTGAGCAGCTTGCCCCGGCTCCGGTTGCCGTCACGGGCATTTTGTCCGCGGCAGCGCTCATCCTGTTTTCGCTCACCGGCTTCGAGGCCGCGGTGATGACCGCGAACGTCACCCGCAATTCGACGACCACGGTTCCGCGCGCGACGATTATCGGGACCGGCTTCACTGCAACTGTCTACCTGCTAGCGACAGTCGCCACCTTGTTGCTGCTGCCCAGCGCGATCGCGGCCAAGAGCGGAGCGCCCTTCGCCGATGCGATCGCGCCCGCGCTCGGATCGGTGGCGGGCATCCTGGTTGCTGCAATTGCGGCGATCAGCGCTTTCGGGACCGGCAATGCCTTGCTTCTGATCGCGGCCGAGAGCGCGCGCACGATGGGCCAGGCGCGCGATCTTCCGGCTGTCTTCACCCGGTCCAACCGCATTGGCGCGCCCGTCGGTTCCTTGCTGATCTGCGGCAGCGCGGCAGGGCTTCTCGTGCTCGCCAGCTCGTCGAAGAACTTTGTCAGCGTCTACGTGCTGATTACCCTTGTCTCGACGCTCCTGTCGCTGGTGCTTTACGTCGTCTGCGCAGCCGCCGCCCTGAAGCTCCGCGTCGCCGGGAGAGCGGCGATCGTTGTCGTCCTCGGGATGATCTATTCGCTTGCCATGTTCTACGGCGCCGGACGCGAAGCTCTCCTCTGGAGCATCGGGCTCGCCGCTTTGGGCCTGCCAGTCCGAGCTATCTCGCGTGCGCTGAGCGGCTCCAGCCGGGCGGCGGCGGCGAGTCCAGCCGCGCCTCAGGAATAAGCTTCCGTAGCTTCTGGGCGAAGCTGCGCAGGCAGACTTCGCTCGTCCCGAGCGGCCCCGGCTTGTAGGTCGGCGACTGCATGCCGAGCTGGACGCGCGTGATCAGCTCCGTGTCCTCGGCATTCACCCGCCGGTTGATGCGCCAGTTGAGATGCCGAGCAGCGTTCATCTCACGACGCTCGTCCGGAATGGCGTAGCTGATCTCGCGGATCACCGTCTCGGTCGCGCTGACCGGCAGGAACTGCATGAAGTCGATCTGGTCGGGGTAGATGTCGAACGCGACGTTGGGGAAAAGCTTGTAATAGAGCCACTTGCGCTGGTGCGTCGGCGGAAGGTGATCGACCGGCGGCAGCAGGCGCTGGTAAGCGCGTTCGGACGGATTCGAGCTCTCCTTCTCGACGAGGTCGCCTTCCATCTTGTCGACATGCTCGCCCGCCTCGATGCGGTAACCGCGGCCGAACAGACGCGTGAGGCCCGGGTGACCGACCGGAATGTGGAGCCCGTCGGAATAATTGTCGGCGATCGTCTTCCAGTTCAGCGAGCGCGTGCGGAGCGTGACGCGGCCGATCGCCCGCAAGTCCGCGAAACGGTAAGGCGCAACTTCCTCCTCATGCTGAGCCATCATCTGGGCCACCGACGGCGCACCGGGCTCCAGCGTGATGAAGAGGAAGCCGTGCCATCGTTCGAGCTCGACAGGGACCAGCCCAAGCTCGTCGGTCCTAAGGCCTGGATATTCGTTCCTGTGCGGCACGCCCACGAGCCGGCCGTCACGCGCGTAGCTCCAGGCGTGATAGGGACAGGTGAGCACCTTTGCGCAGCCGCCGCTTCCGTCGACCAGCCGCGACCCACGATGCCGGCATACGTTCGAAAAGGCCCGCACCTCTCCATCGTCGCCGCGAATAACGATGACGCTCTCGCCAAGATACTCGAGGCTGCGCCACTGGCCCGGTTGGGCGATCTCGCTCTCATGGCAAACTACCTGCG
>DASVXN010000108.1:0-2468 GCA_036392635.1 Sphingomicrobium sp.
CGGTCGAGCGCAGCAACGGCGCGCGATTGAGCCTGGTCGGCTTTCAGTTCGTTGGCGGCGATCAGCGCATCGTAGGCGACCCGTACGGGTCCGCTCATTTCGATGACGGTCCGTTCACCCGACTGACTTTCTTCAGCGTGCCGCTGAAGCTGTAGCAATTCTCCCCGTTCTGCTTGACCAGGCCCTGCAGGAAGGCGTGCCCGCGCGTCTGCTTCACGAGCTCGACATGCGCCTCGAGCGGCGATCCCGCCTGACCGCGCGCAAGGAAGTGGGTGGTGAGGTCGAGCGTGACGTAGTGCGCCCGTTCCATCCCGCCGCAGAGGCCGCCGGCGAACATCGACATGTCGATGAAGCTCATTACGGCGCCGCCATGGATCGAGCCGCCCATGTTCATATGATCCTCGGTCGGGAACATGCGCGTGATGCCGCGGCCCGGCCCGTCAGGCTTGAACAGCAGCCGCCCGGTCGCCGCCGCAAAGCTGGAGCGCGGGAAGTCGCCCCAGCTGTACCAGCCGGGGTGATCCGGATCAGGCGTCGCGCCTCGCGGCAGGCCGACGTCCTCCATCAACTCGTTATGGTTGCTGTCGTCCGTCACGCAGCGCGTTCGGCGATCAGCTTCTTGGTTTCTGCGATCGCCTTGGCCGGGTTGAGGCCCTTCGGGCACACGTTCGCGCAGTTCATGATCGTGTGGCAGCGATAGAGGCGGAACGGATCCTCGAGCTGGTCGAGCCGCTCGCCCGTCGCCTCGTCCCGGCTATCGGCCAGGAAGCGATAGGCCTGGAGCAGGATCGCCGGGCCCAGGAACCGGTCGGCGTTCCACCAATAGCTCGGGCAGCTCGTCGAGCAGCAGAAGCACAGGATGCATTCATAGAGGCCGTCCAGCTTGGCTCGATCTTCCGGCGACTGCAGCCGCTCACGCGAGGGCGGAGGGCTGACGGTCTTCAGCCAGGGCTGGACCGAGGCATATTGAGCGTAGGCGTGGGTGAGGTCGGGGACGAGGTCCTTCACCACCTCCATGTGCGGCAGCGGCGTGATCTGGACCTCGCCCTTCAGATCCTCGATCGCCGTCGTGCAGGCGAGCCCGTTACGCCCGTCCATGTTCATCGAGCACGATCCGCAAATGCCCTCACGGCACGAGCGGCGGAACGTCAGCGTCGGATCGATCTCGTTCTTGATCTTGATCAGCGCGTCGAGAACCATCGGCCCGGTCTTGTCGAGGTCGATGGTGTAGCGGTCGAACCGCGGGTTGGCGCCGCTGTCCGGATCGTAGCGGTAGATCTTGAAGGTCTTCAGGCGGCCACCAGTCTCGGCCTTCCACTCGCGGCCCTTGGTGATCTTGCTGTTCTTGGGAAGCGTGAATTCCGCCACGCGCTAACTCCTTGTTTGGCCGGGCCGCTAGCACGCGGGACGGCTCAAAGAAAAGGCCGCCCGGTCTCCCAGGCGGCCTCAATCCCGTGTTTCGCCTCTGATCTTAGCGCAGAAGCGCGCTGATCACCTGCTGCACCAGCATGGTGCGCGGGTTCACCTGATACAGGTAGCCGTTGTCGTAATAATAACGGTACCGAGGGTTCAGGTCGTAGCGCTGACGCAGGTCGTAGGGGATCTGCCCGAAAGCGTAAGGGTCGCCGTAAGCGCTCTGCCACCGCTGGCCGCGAGCAAGCTTGCGCGCCTGTCCCGGCGGCATGCAGCCCTTGTTGCGGAGGCCGGGCGGGCAGTGTCCGACGCCGTAACCCTGCGGGCCGCGATCATTCTGCCAGCCATAGCCGTAGGAATTGCCGTGGCCGCGGCCGTGTCCGTTCCCATGGCCCGGCTGCGCAAGAGCCGGACCGGCGAAGCCGAGCGCTGCAGCGCCGGCGAGGATCATCAGATGTTTCATAGTTCCACCATCATTGCTGTTGGGTCCTGAACGTTCGTTGAGCGAAATGGTTACAATGACGCTATCTTCCGTTGCCCCGGCGAACGCACCGGTTGCCCGATTCCGTCTCGCGGTTTAGAGCGCCCGCAACTTCGCGGCGCCCGGTCCTCGGAGCGCCCACAAACAGCAGAGGAAAGCGGCCTCATGGCTCGTAAGAAGATCGCCCTCATCGGCGCCGGAATGATCGGCGGAACGCTGGCCCACCTCGCCGCGATGCGCGAGCTTGGCGACATCGTTCTGTTCGACGTCGCCGAGGGCCTGCCCGAGGGCAAGGCGCTCGACATCGCGCAGGCCGCGCCGGTCGACGACTTCGATGCCAAGCTCAAGGGCACGAACGACTATGCCGACATCGAGGGCGCCGACGTCTGCATCGTCACTGCCGGCGTCGCACGCAAGCCGGGCATGAGCCGCGACGACCTCCTCGGCATCAACCTCAAGGTGATGAAGGCGGTCGGCGAGGGCATCAGGAAGCATGCTCCAAACAGCTTCGTCATCTGCATCACCAACCCGCTCGACGCGATGGTGTGGGCGCTTCGCGAGTTCTCCGGGCTTC
>DASVXN010000109.1:0-1749 GCA_036392635.1 Sphingomicrobium sp.
GACGGCCTCAAGGTGGTGATCGATTGCGCCAACGGCGCCGCTTACCATGTCGCGCCGGACGCGCTGTGGGAGCTGGGCGCGGAGGTCGTTCCGATCGGCGTCTCGCCGGACGGGCTTAACATCAACGAGAAATGCGGGTCCACGCACCCCGAGATGATGCAGGAGACCGTCGTCGCGAGCGGCGCCGACATCGGCCTTGCGCTTGACGGCGACGCCGACCGCCTGATCGTGGCTGACGAGAAGGGACAGCTCGTCGATGGCGACCAGTTGATGGCGCTGATCGGGCTCGGGCTGCACCGACGCGGCGCACTCAAGGGGGACGCGGTCGTTGCCACCGTCATGTCGAACCTCGGACTTGAGCGGAAGCTCGGCGAAGCGGGGCTGAAGCTGCTCCGGACCAAGGTAGGCGACCGCTACGTGCTGGAGGAAATGCGCGCGCGCGGCTGCAACGTCGGCGGCGAGCAGTCCGGGCATATCATCCTTGCCGACCACGCGACCACCGGCGACGGCCTTGTCGCCGGGCTGCAGGTGCTTGCAGCGCTCGTCCAAGCGAAGGCACCTGCGAGCCAGCTCCTGCGGCAATTCGAGCCGCTGCCGCAGCTCTTGAAGAACGTGCGTTTCAACGGAGGTGCGGAGCCGCTGGAGGCCGACAGCGTCCAGAAGCGCATCGCCGAGGCCGAAGCCGAGCTCCAGGGCCGCGGACGGCTCGTCATCCGCAAATCGGGCACCGAGCCGCTGATCCGGGTTATGGCCGAGGGCGACGATCCGAAGCTCGTTGAACGTGTCGTGGACGATATTTGCGAGGCGGTGCGGTCCGTCGCGTGAACCATTTCTTGGTAATTGTCGGCATAACGACGATGCCGTGCACATGGAAAACTTCGCCCCGGGAAAGGGGTCGAAGGCGCGTAGCGTGACGCCGACGGCTCGCATCCTCATCATCGCCGGCTCCGATTCCGGAGGCGGTGCAGGCATTCAGGCCGACATCAAGACGGTCGCGCTGCTTGGCGGACACCCGATGACGGCAGTCACCGCCGTGACCGCGCAGAACACGCTTGGGGTCGATGCCATTCACCCGATCCCCGCAGAAATGATCCTTGCGCAGATCGATGCTGTCGTCAGCGACATTGGCGTCGACGCGGTGAAGATCGGCATGATCGGAAGTGCGTTCGCCGCGAAACAGGTCGCAAGCCGGCTCCAGGAGCTCAAGGCAGCGCAGCCGGGGCTGCCGATCGTCTTCGATCCGGTGATGGTCGCCACCAGCGGCGGGAAGCTCGCCGACGACGCGACCGTCGCCGCTTTCGGGCGGCTGATGGACGTGGCGACGGTTGCCACGCCGAACCTGCCCGAGCTGAAGCGGCTGACCTCCGAAGAAGACCCGGTCGCGGGCGCGCTCCATCTGGTCGGCCAGCATGGCTGCGCCGTGCTGATCAAGGGCGGGCACGAGGAAGGCGATGCGCTGGCGGACGCCCTCATCGAGGAAGACAATATGACGAGCTGGCAGGGCCAGCGGATCGACACGACGAGCACGCACGGGACGGGGTGTACGCTGGCGAGCGCGATTGCGCTGTTCCTCGCGCAAGGTTCGAGGCTGCCCGACGCCGTAGCGCGAGCGCGCGAGTTCGTCCGCGTTGCGCTGCATGAGGAGCCCGGACTCGGACAGGGCGCCGGTCCGATCGGCCAATCTGCAGTGCGGCTGGACGTCGGTGCCGGACCACGCCTCAACCAGGTGACCGTCACCGGCACCAACTA
>DASVXN010000110.1:0-2531 GCA_036392635.1 Sphingomicrobium sp.
CGTGCCGACAGCATGGGAATCAGCGGGAAATCCATCGCAACGATCGGCAACAAAGCGGCGCTGACCCAGCGCGAGGCGTTAAAATAGACGAACGCGTGAAGGACCATCAGCGCGGCCGTGACCACCGCGGCGACGCCGCTATAGCCGCCCAAGCGATAGGCCGAGGCATAGACCACCTCGGATAGCCACTCGATCGGAACCCACGGCTTGCCGGCCCATGTGAAGGAAAACGGATCGACGTGCGGGACGGCCCGGTGATCGAGGATCCAGCGCCCGGTCGCGATATGCCAGCTGACGTCGCCGTCGTCGAAGATCGTCTTCGAGCTGCCGAGCACCGCTGGGATCAGCAGCGCTGCGATGATCGCAGGAACAATCGAAGGCCGATGTTCTCCCGCTTTCGCCCCACGGACGGGGCGCATCGCCGTCACGGGTTGCGCGCCCGCGCTGCCGCCCGCCCGCCGTAGATTGCGTAAAGCACCAGCCCGATCACTTGCGCTGTGACGAAGAACAATTGGGTGCGGGTCGGCAGGCTGATGAAGAGGTAGAGGCAGCCCACGATACCCACCACGCCGATCAGCGGCGCTGCTGGAGCCCGGAACTTGCGTTCGGTGTCCCGCTCCCGGCGCCTGAGCACGAGCATGGCAGCGCAGACGGCGACGAAGGCGGCGAGCGTGCCGGCATTCGCAAGGGCCGCGATGCTGGTCAGCGGGATCAAGCCGGCGAACACCGAGGTCACGGCCGCGGTGAACACGGTGATGCGGACGGGGGTGCCGCGCGCCGACACGCGGGCCAGGCTCGGCGGCAGCAGGCCATCACGGGCAACGGTGAAGAAGATGCGGCTCTGTCCGTAGAAGAAGGCAAGGATCACAGTCGGCAAGGCGATCACCGCCGAAATGCCGAGCACCCTCGCCGCCCAGGGCTTGCCGATCTCCCGCAGGATCAGCGCCAGCGGCTCGGCACTGTTTGCGAAGCCTGTGTAGGGCACTGCGCCGATCGCTGCGGCGGCAACGGCCATGTAGATGGCGACGCACAGGAGCATCGAGCCGACGATGCCGATCGCGAGATCGCGGCTGGGGTTCTTCGCTTCCTCGGCGGCCGTGGCGATCGCGTCGAAGCCGTAGAAGGCGAAGAAGATGATCGCGGCTGCGGCCATCACGCCGACTTCGCTGCCCGGAGGTCCGCTCCGAGGGAAGCCGAAGGGCATGAAGGGATGGAAGTGGCTGCTGTCGAACACCGGCAGGGCCACCGCGATGAACAGGGCGAGCGCGGCCATCTTGATGACAACGAGGATGGCGTTCAGCGTCGCGCTTTCACGTGTGCCTGCGATCAGCAGTCCGGCGACGACCCAGATGATGAAGATTGCCGGAAGGTTGATCACGCCTCCGAGCTCGGGACCCTGGATCAGTGCGTCCGGTAGTCCGAGGCCAATGGACTTGAGGAACCCGGCGGCATAGCCGGACCAGCCGACCGCCACGGCGCTGACCACGAGCGTGTACTCGAGGATCAGCGCGACGCCGATCATCCACGCGATCAGCTCACCGAAGACCACGTAGGAATAGGTGTAGGCCGATCCGGAAGCCGGGATCATCGTCGCGACTTCCGCATAGGCAAGCGCCGCGCACGCGCAGATCACGCCGGCGATGGCGAAGGAGAGGATGACGGAGGGACCCGCCTTCCCCGCTCCGACGCCGATCAAGGTCAGGATGCCGGTGCCGACGATGGCGCCGACGCCGAGCGCGACCAGGTGCGGCCACGACAGGGAACGCCTGAGGCGATGCTCTTAGGGCATGTCCTCGCGCGCGACGACGGCCTTGCGGAAATTCCAGTTCTACATGCGGCGCCTGCCCTCCCCCTCGGAGCGCCACGGTCGCAACCATGGCGGCAATCGTCAATCGTCAGCAGGACAAGGTGAGCGGAATTCCGTCACTTATCGAAGGTTAGGTCACGCAGAAACAAGGGCTTAGCCCAGACATTTGCCGTCCGTTAACCCTGTTCGTACGCCTTCGCGAAGGGTCTCGGCCTTATTCTTCTCACCACTGCCCAAGGAGCAGGAGGGGGCTGCGGAGCCTCCTGGACCGAGGAGGAACGACCATGAGCAAGTTTCTGAAGCTGATTAAGAACGAGAAGGGCGCGACCGCCATTGAGTACGGCCTGATTGCGGCTCTGATCGCCGTTGCGGCCATTGGCGCGATGCAGGGCATCGGCAACAAGCTGAACACCACGTTCAACAACGTGTCGAACAAGCTGATCTAAGCAGCCGGCTTTACTGGCGAGACTTAGTCCGTACCGAGCGGCGGTGCCGAGAGGCGCCGCCGTTCTTCGTTTTAGCTAAGGCATGCGTGCTCTTGGGCGGGTGATCCGCGATCACAATTGGCTTTGCGATCGCCGCCAACCGTGCCGCGTGCACTTGGACCGGACGCGGAGAGATCTCCTCGCGGCCTTCGAAGACGACGCCGTTCACGTCGCAATAGTATCTCATGCCGTCGCGGTGGAACTCGCCCGCCTGCTCGTCGCAGGCAGCCTGGGCAGGA
>DASVXN010000111.1:0-4701 GCA_036392635.1 Sphingomicrobium sp.
GAGGTGATGGTCGAGGCGCCGCAGGTCCGTTGGGACGATGTAGGCGGTCTCGACGCGGCGCGTGACAAGCTGCGTGAGGGCGTCGAGCTTCCGCTCAAGCATCCGGAGGCGTTTCGGCGGCTCGGCATCCGGCCAGCGAAGGGCTTCTTGCTCTATGGGCCTCCAGGCACCGGCAAGACTTTGCTCGCCAAGGCGGCTGCACGGGAGGCCGAGGCCAATTTCATCGCGACCAAATCGTCGGACCTGCTGAGCAAATGGTATGGCGAGAGCGAGCAGCAGATCGCCCGTCTGTTCAACCGCGCGCGCCAGGTCGCGCCGACGATCATCTTCATCGACGAGCTCGACAGCCTCGTACCGGCGCGCGGTGGCGGGCTTGGTGAGCCGCAGGTGACCGAGCGGGTGGTGAACACCATCCTGTCGGAGATGGACGGGCTCGAGGAGCTGCAGAACGTCGTCGTGATCGGCGCCACCAACCGGCCCAATTTGATTGATCCGGCATTGCTCCGTCCCGGTCGTTTCGACGAGCTGATCTATGTTGGCGTGCCGGACACGGCCGGACGGCGGCGCATCCTCGCCATCCATACGGAGGGGATGCCGCTTGCAACTGACGTCGACCTGGAAGCGATTGCGCAAAGGACCGAGCGCTTCACCGGAGCCGATCTCGAGGATCTCGTCAGGCGCGCAGGCCTCACCGCGCTTCGCCGTGGGCTCGATGCCAACAACGTCACCATGGCCGACTTCGAGGTCGCGATCGGCGAGACGCGCGCTTCGGTCACGGCGCAGATGCTTGAGGAATATGACCGCATCCAGGAGACGCTGAAGAGCGAGGCGACGCGGCCCTTGGGTGGCATCGGTTTCGTGCTTCCGGGCATGTTGCGGCCAAAGGGCGGTGGCAAAAGCTAAGACGGCCGTTCGGAACTTGCCAAGCGGCGGCGCATTTGCCAACGCTCCGCCCTCCTGTAGCCCCGACACGGAGCAATCATGCCGACTTCCTCCGCGCGTACGCTGAAAGGTCCTCGCCGACTTCAGCGCCGCAGCGACCGCCGGTCTCCCAACCCGCGCTGGCACTTCCTGCGCGGGTTCCTGAAGAACCCGGTGATGGTCGGCTCGATCATCCCTTCGAGCCGCGTCCTGATCGACAAGATGCTGGGACCGGTGGACTGGGCGAACACCAAGCTGTTCGTCGAGTACGGACCGGGCGTTGGCACCTTCACCAAGCCGATCCTCGAGCGGCTCGCGCCTGACGCGACGCTGGTGACGATCGACACCAATGCGGATTTCACCCGCTACCTTAAGGAGCAGATCGACGATCCGCGCCTGGTGGCCGTGACCGGGTCGGCGGCGGACGTGGAGAAGATTATCACGGACCGCGGCTTCACCCAGGCCGACTACATCCTGTCCGGCCTGCCCTTCTCGACCCTTCCGCCGGGCGTCGGCGACGCCATTGCGGAGGCCACTTCGAAGGTAATCCGCAAGGGCGGCGCGTTCCTGGTCTATCAGTTCAGTCCCAAGGTGCGCGACTTCATCCAGCCCCACTTCGCGCCGATCAAGCGCGGGTTCGAGTGGATCAACGTGCCGCCGGCGACGCTGTTCTGGGCCTACAAGGGCGAGCCAGAAGGCTAACGCTCCGGCCGGAAGTTCAGCCGGCGCGTGACGGTATAGTCCATCACGTTCACCATGAAATGCGACACGGCCCACTTGAAGCGCCGCCACACATTGGCGCGACGCTTGTGCAGGTCCGGCGTGATCCACATGGAGTCCCTGAGCTCCCGCTCGAAATAGGCGCGAAGCGCATCCGCGAACGCGGCGTCCTTGATTCGCAGCATGATCTCCATGTTGATGTAGAGGCTGCGGTAGTCGAAGTTCGATGAGCCGATGTGGACGATGTCGTCGACGATCGCGAGCTTGGTGTGGAGCTTCGCCGGCTGGTACTCGTACATCTCGACATGGCGGCGGAGCAGGCGGCTGTAGCTGTGGCGGGCTGCCGCAATCGTCGCGTTATTGTCGGACTTGGCGGCCGTGATGATCCGGGCCCGGCCGCGGCGGCCGAGGCGTCCGATACGGCGAAGCATCGCGCCGGGCGGGGCAAAGTAGGCGAACACCATGTCCAGCCTCTTCGCGCGGCGCATGTCCCGCCCGATGCTTCGCCACCAGCTGTTGCGCATGCTGAGCGGGCCGCTGAACTTCCACTGGAGCGGCCCGCGCCACTCGCTGTACTCGGCGAGGCGTCGGCGCGCATAGTTGAGCCGCGGGCGGCCGTCGGTCGACCAGCGGAAGAGGGTGTCGAAGTAATGGCTCGGAAGCGCGGCCTCTGGCCCGTCGAGCCGCAGCCAGAGGTCACGCCAGCGTTTCGCCCCATGGTCGGTCAGGTAGGTTGAATCGATATTGGCGCCGCCGATGATCACGGTCCGATCGTCGATCACCACCAGCTTCTGGTGGTTGCGCATCAGATAGCGGCGGCCGTAGCTCGGGTTGAACACGCAATGCTCGGCGCCGACAGCCGTCAGCGGCTCAAAGAACTCGGCGGGCGCGCCCGAGCCGAAACCGTCGATCATCAACCGAACCTCGACGCCGCGTTCGGCCGCATCCACCAGCGCGTTGCGAACCCTCTCTCCGGCGCGATCCGGATTGAACATGTACATCAGCAGCTTGATGCAGTGCTGCGCCTCGGCGATCAGCTGCAGCAGCATGGCCAGCCGCGCCTCTCCCGATTCGATTACCTCGAGCCGGTTGCCCGCAATTTCCGCGGTGATCGGCGGGTGGCTGATGGGCTCGGCGGCGTGGTCGGGCATTGGCCACCGCTTTCCTTGACTTTTCAGCACCCCGCAAGCTATTGGCGCGCCCTTCCTGAAATCCCATATTCCTAGCGGATTGGCTTTGCGGAGCGACGAATGGCGCGCGTTACGGTTGAAGATTGTGTCGACAAGATCCCGAACAGGTTCGATCTGGTCCTGCTCGCGGCTCAGCGCGCTCGCCAGATTTCCGGCGGCGCGGACCTGACCATCGATCGCGACCGCGACAAGAACCCGGTTGTCGCACTCCGCGAGATCGCCGACGAGACCGTCCGCCCGCGCGAACTGCAGGAATCGATCGTCACCAACCTGCAGAAGGTCCGGATCGACGAAGAGGACGAGACGGAAGAGCTGGCGTCGCTGAGCGAGGCCGCCGAGGCGCTGCGCCTGACCGCCGCTGCCCCGCCGCGTCCGACCCCGTCGGGCGGCGACTACGAATAATTTGAGGCTGGATTGACCATCGGCCGGCAGTTAGACCGGCCGCATGGTTCCCTTTTCGTTCGCAGGCGAAACATTCTACCCGACCGCTGAAGGCGCGCTCTTCTGGGCGTCCCGGCAAGCGTTGCTGGTTGCCGACCTGCACCTTGAAAAGGCGAGCTGGTACGCTCGGCTCGGGCAGTTCCTTCCGCCGTACGACTCCCATGCGACGCTGACAGCACTAGCCGCGGAGGTCGAGCGCACGGGCGCGACGACACTCTATTGCCTCGGGGACAGCTTTCATGACCGGTTTGGCTGCGACCGGCTGCCGCGTGAGGCGCGCGAGCTGCTGACCTCGCTCACCGCGCGGCTCGATTGGACCTGGATCGTCGGCAATCACGATCCCGGCTTCGCCGACCATTGCGGCGGCCAGATCGAGGAAGAAGTGGAGATCGGCCCGATCATCCTTCGGCACGAAGCTGTCCGAACGGAAGCGCGAGCGGAGATTTCAGGGCACTTCCATCCCAAGCTGAGGCTTCAGGTGAAAGGCCGAAGAGTGTCACGGCGCTGTTTCGTCGCGTCGCCGAGCAAGATCATCATGCCTGCCTTCGGCTCGCTCACGGGCGGGCTGGACGCGCATCATCCCGAGATTCTCGGCTCGGTCGGCGGAAATGCGGCTGCGCTGGTGCCCGTATCAGACCGGCTGCTGCGCTTCCCGCTGGCGGCCTAAGCCGACCGCACCTCGATCGCCATTGCGCCCGTAGGGGAAAGCACCAGCCGCGCCGTCGACGCGCGCCGGCGTCCGAAGGTCGCGGCCTGCAGCTCGTTGCGGGCTGCGTGCCGGTCGAACTTGAAGCCCTGGGCTTCGGCGGCGTTCTTCAGTCGATCGAGGTGGACATCGAGATTGGCGATCCCCTCTTCGGGATCGAACTGCATCGTCTCTTCGAGGTCACTCATTGCGCCCTTCATCAACGGCACTGCTGAAAATCACAAGTCCCCCGCCCCTCAACCGCTGCATTGCGCCCGTTGACCGCTGTTCCTAAACCCTGGTCATGAAAGCTGTGCTCATGGTCGCCGCCATGCTGATCTCCTCTGCCGCAACGGCCCAGTCGATCGACCCGAAAGTCCAGGCGCGGATCGATCGCATCCTCAAGGCGACGCCGCTGATCGACGGTCACAACGACGTCGCGGAGGGGCTGCGAGAGAACTACGGCCTGAAGGTCGAAGGCCTCGCCAGCGGCACCGACAAATGGCCCAAGCCGCTGATGACGGACATGGCCCGGCTCCATCAGGGCCGTGTCGGCGCGCAGTTCTGGTCGGTCTACATCCCGGCCGAGATCACGGGCGACGCCGCAATCCGCTCCACGCTCGAGGAGATCGACACGGTCAAGCGGATGGTCAAAGCCTATCCCGGAGACCTCGCACTGGCCGGCAGCGCCGACGAGATCGTGCGCATTCACAAGAGCGGCCGCGTGGCTTCGCTGATCGGCGT
>DASVXN010000112.1:0-6527 GCA_036392635.1 Sphingomicrobium sp.
GCTAAATGCGCCTCGAGCGAGGGTAAGCACCTTGAATTACGAGCACATCTTCAAGTCCGCCATCGAGCGCCTGCACGATGAAGGCCGCTACCGCGTCTTCATCGACATCCTGCGCACCAAGGGCAATTTCCCGAACGCCCATTGCTTTGGCGGCAACGGTCCCAAGCCGATCACCGTGTGGTGCTCGAACGACTATCTCTGCATGGGCCAGCACGATGCCGTGGTCCAAGCCATGGAGACCGCCCTCCGTGAAGTCGGCGCCGGGTCGGGCGGCACGCGCAACATCAGCGGCAACACGCATTACCATACCGAGCTGGAGACCGAGCTTGCGAGCCTCCACGGCAAGGAAGCGTCGCTGCTGTTCACGAGCGGATACGTTTCGAACGAAGCGGCGCTGTCCACCCTCGGACGCCTGCTGCCGGGCTGCGTAATCTTCTCGGACGAGCTCAACCACGCGTCGATGATCGCCGGCATCAAGAGCAGCGGCTGCGAGAAGCGCGTCTTCCGCCACAACGACCTCGAGCAACTCGAGGAACTGCTCGCGGCCGAGGATGCGGAAACGCCGAAGCTGATCGCGTTCGAGAGCGTCTATTCCATGGACGCGGACATCGCGCCGATCGCGGCGATTTGCGACCTCGCAGACAAGTACAACGCCCTCACCTACCTCGACGAAGTGCATGCCGTCGGTATGTACGGCGACCATGGCGGCGGCATCTCGGAGCGCGACCAGATCGCGGACCGGCTGACGATCATCGAGGGCACGCTCGGTAAGGCGTTCGGGGTGATGGGCGGCTACATTGCGGCCGACCAGACCATCGTCGACTGCATCCGCAGCTACGCGCCGGGCTTCATCTTCACGACGAGCCTGTCGCCGGTGCTCGTCGCCGGAGCGCTGGCCAGCGTCCGGCACCTCAAGGCATCAGGCGAAGAGCGCCGCGCTCAGCAGGAAGCCGCGGCGATGCTGAAGGCCAAGTTCGCGACCGCCGGACTGCCGGCCATGCCGAGCGAAACGCACATCGTGCCGCTGTTCGTCGGCTGTCCCGTCAAGGCCAAGAAGATCAGCGACATCCTTCTCGCCGAGTACGGGATCTACGTTCAGCCGATCAATTTCCCGACCGTCCCGCGCGGGACGGAGCGGCTGCGCTTCACGCCCGGACCGCATCACTCGGCCGAGATGATGGACGAGCTGGTCGAGGCGCTCACCGAGATCTGGAGCCGGCTGGAGCTTCGAAAGGCGGCCTAGCCATGAACATGGAACAGAAGGTCCGCGCCGGCACGTCGGCGTCAGTGCGCGACCAGATGGTCGCGGCGGTCGACCGAGCCGAGCTTCGCACAAAGCCTTTCGATCATGTGTACATGGAAGGCGTGCTCGACCCGGCGACCTACGACGCCCTGCTCGACGGCATGCCTGATCGCGAGTTCTATCACGACCTCAAGCACCAGGACGCCGTCCGCGCCGACGGCACCAGCACTCGCCTCCGGATGTATCTTTATCCCGAGCTGCTGCGCCGCCTTCCTGAAGGGCAGCGCCGGGTGTGGATGCCGCTCGCCGAGGCACTGTGCTCGAAGGAACTGGAGCTCGCCTTCAAGCGCAAGTTCCGTCGCGCTCTTGAGGAACGCTTCGGCAAGTCCGTCGAGAAGATCGGCTTCTACCCGATCCCGATCCTGCTCCGCGACCAACCGGGCTATCGCATCGGAATTCACAGCGACGTCAAGAAGAAGGCGATCACCGTCCAATTCTACCTGCCCAAGGATGATTCCCAGCGGCACATCGGCACCATCTTCCACGAGAGCAACAAAGGCGAAGGGGCCGAACGGACGACGCAAATGCCGTTCATGCCGTCGAGCGGATACGCTTTTCCTGTCTCGCTGACCAAGAGCTGGCACAGCGCCGCGGCGACCAAGCTGGAGGACGGCGAGCGCGTTTCGATGATGGTGACCTATTACGTCGCCGACAGCCTGGCCCGACGGCTCTACTGGAAGGCGCGCCGCGCGCTTCTCTCGCTCGGCATCCACTCGGACCACTAGCAATCGCGCTTGCGGCACTGGCGAATCCGGCCGGCCTGCCCTAGTCAGTCGCCATGCGCATCGCCCTCGCCGCCGACCATGCAGGATACGTCCTCAAGGACGAGCTTGCGCAGTGGCTGCGCGATCAGGGGCATGAGGTCACCGACCTTGGCACCAACGGGCCGGAGAGCGTCGACTATCCGGAATTTGGGGCGAAGCTCGCGTCGTTCGTTGGGCTTGGAAAGGCCGAGCGAGGGGTCGTGGTCTGCGGTTCGGGCATCGGCATCTCGATCGCCGTCAATCGGAATATGGAGTGCCGCTGCGCCCGTGTGGACGATCCGCTCTCGGCTCAGCTTGCGCGTGAGCACAACGATGCCAATGTTCTTGCGCTCGGCGCGCGACTGATCGGCAGCGACATGGCCAAGGCGTGCGTCGATGCCTTCCTGAACACCGGTTTCGCCGGCGGCCGGCATGAGCGCCGCGTCTCCCAACTCTCCCAGCTTCTGCAGGAATCCGACTGATGGCCACTGCCGCCGAACTCGACCGCGACACCAGCTACCGTGTGCCACACGGCTTTTTCAGCAGCGGGCTGAGCGAAATCGACCCCGCCGTCGAGGATGCGATCCGCTCCGAGCTGCGGCGGGAGCAGACGCAGATCGAACTGATTGCCTCGGAAAACATCGTCAGCAAGGCGGTGCTGGAGGCGCAGGGCTCGGTGCTGACCAACAAGTATGCGGAAGGCTATCCCGGTCGCCGCTATTATCAGGGTTGCGCACCGTCCGATGCCGTGGAGACGCTTGCGATCGAGCGGGCGAAGAAGCTCTTCGGCTGTGAGTTCGCCAACGTTCAGCCGCACTCTGGCGCTCAGGCGAACGGCGCGGTCATGATGGCGCTGCTTAAACCGGGCGACACGATCATGGGCATGAGCCTCGCTGCGGGCGGGCATCTCACCCACGGCGCGCCGCCGGCCCAGTCGGGCAAGTGGTTCAACGCGGTTCAGTATGGCGTGCGGCAGGACGACCACCTGGTCGACTTCGACGAGGTGGAGCGGCTCGCCAAGGAGCATCAACCCAAGCTGATCATCGCCGGCGGTTCAGCGTATCCGCGCCACCTCGATTTCGCCCGCTTCCGGCAGATCGCTGACGAAGTCGGCGCGCTGTTCATGGTGGACATGGCTCACTTCGCCGGCCTGGTTGCTGCCGGCGAGCACCCATCGCCGTTTGGTCATGCTCACGTTGTTACCACCACGACGCACAAGACCTTGCGCGGTCCGCGCGGCGGCATGGTGCTGACGGACGACGAGGGCATTGCCAAGAAGATCAACTCCGCCGTGTTCCCCGGCCTGCAGGGCGGTCCGCTGATGCATGTCATCGCCGCCAAGGCCGTTGCGTTCGGCGAGGCACTGCAGCCGGAGTTCAAGGCTTACGCCAAGGCGGTGATCGCCAACGCGCGGACGCTCGCCGGCCGACTGAAGGAGCGCGGGGCAGACCTCGTTGCCGGCGGCACCGACACGCACCTCGCGCTCGTCGACCTTCGCCCCCTCGGCCTGACCGGCAAGGACGCCGACGAGAGTCTCGAGCGCTCGGGCATTACCTGCAACAAGAATGGCGTGCCGTTCGACCCGCTTCCCCCGGTGAAGACCAGCGGCATCCGCGTCGGCTCGCCCGCGGGCACCACACGCGGGTTCGGCGAGGCCGAGTTCCGCGACATTGCCGACATGGTCGCCGATGTCCTCGACGGTCTTCAGAAGAACGGCCTTGAAAACAACGGCGAGGTCGAAGCCGGCGTAAACGAGCGCGTGCGCGAGCTTTGCGCGCGCTTCCCGATCTACCAAGGCTAGCGTTCTCATGGTCGTTCGCGCAGGCGCTCACTAATGCGCTGCCCCTTCTGCGCCCACGAAGACAGCCAGGTTAAGGACAGCCGCCCGAGCGAAGATGGCGCCGCCATCCGCCGGAGGCGTCAATGCGAGGCCTGCGGTGCGCGCTTCACCACCTTCGAGCGCGTCCAGCTGCGCGACCTCACCGTCGTGAAAAAGGACGGCAAGCGCGAGCCGTTCGATCGCGACAAGCTCGCACGGGCGATCGGCCACGCCTGCCGCAAGCGCGACATCGACGCGACGCGCATCGACCGGCTGGTCAGCGGCGTGCAGCGGCAGATGGAGACGCTCGGCGACGAAGTGCGCTCGGCCAAGATCGGCGAGGCCGTGATGGCCGGTCTTCGCGCCCTCGACCACGTCGCCTACATTCGGTTCGCGAGCATCTACAAGGACTTCAGCGACCCGGGCGACTTTGCGGAGATCGCCGAGCGGGTGGAGAAGGAAGCGACGCCACCGCCAGGACACGACAAGCTGCTGTGAGCGCCGCCAGCAAGCCCGTCATCGTCCTCGTCCGTCCGCAGCTTGGCCAGAACATCGGCAAGGCTGCGCGTGCGATGCTCAACTTCGGCCTGACCGAGATGCGGCTGGTTGCCCCTCGCGACGGCTGGCCGAACCCGGACGCCGGACCGGCGGCGAGCGGCGCAGACATCGTTCTCGAACAGGCGCAGGTCTTCGACACCGTTGAGCACGCCATTGCGGACTGCTCGCTGGTGTTCGCCTCGACGGTCCGGCGCCGCGACTTGGTCATGCCGGTGGTTGGCCCTGAGGAGATGGGCGACCGGATCGCGGCTTCAGCGGAGCGATGCGCGATCCTCTTCGGGCCGGAGCGGTCGGGCCTTGAGACCGAGGACGTCGCGTTGTCGAACGCTATCGTCACTGTTCCGATCAATCCCGAGTTCGGTTCCCTGAACCTCGCGCAGGCCGTGATCCTGCTTGCTTACGAGTGGTCGAAGCGCAGCGACCTCGCACAGCCCACGGTGAAGGAGCTCGAGCCGCCTGCGCCTCATGGCGAGCTCGAAGGCCTCATCGGCCAGCTCAATCAGGAGCTGGACGCGAAGGGCTATTTTCACCCGCCGTCCCGAACCCAGGCCACCAAGAACACGCTCCGCACGATCTTCACCAAGACGAGCTGGTCCTCGCGGGAGGTGAAGGCCGTGCGCGGCGTCCTGCGCGCGTTGGTAGGTCCGGCAAGACGCCACTGACCGTTCGTCGAAACCGCTGTTGACCCATCGAAATCGACCGGCTTTGTGCCGCGCAAGACTTCCAGGAGACGCTTGTGTCGATGACCTTCCTTGCTGCGCTGATGATGGCGCAAGCACCCGCGGCCCCAGCGCAAGCGCCGCAGGCGCCTCCACCGGCCGTCGCACCGGCCAAAGAGCAGAAGATCTGCCGGGTGGACCAGAATGAATCCTCCTCGCGGCTGCGCAAGCGGGTGTGCATGACCCAGACGGAATGGGACAGGCAGGCGGCCGGCGTTACGGGCAACGACCTCAAGAATCTCGGCGCCCGCTAGGTCCGACCTGCAAGCCGGTCTTGCCGCTCAAGCTTGACCCGCGGCGCACCTGCCCTTAGGTGCGCGCCTTCGCAATTGATCCCGCATGCCCGGTGAAGCGGTGATCGCGTCTGGCCCTCAGGCCAGGCGGTGCGGTCCCGGGCGCTCGTAACAGAACGCAAGTTGGAGATTACAAATGTCGAAGCGCACCAGCGCCAAGTATAAGCTCGACCGCCGCATGGGCGAGAACGTCTTCGGACGTCCCAAGAGCCCGGTCAACCGCCGTGAATATGGTCCCGGCCAGCACGGCCAGCGCCGCAAGAGCAAGATCAGCGACTACGGCATTCAGCTGCGCGCCAAGCAGAAGCTGAAGGGCTATTACGGCGACATCACCGAGAAGCAGTTCAAGAAGAACTACACCCAGGCGATCGCCATGAAGGGTGACGCTTCGCAGAACCTCATCGGCCTGCTCGAGCGCCGCCTGGACATGGTCGTCTATCGCGCCAAGTTCGCGCCGACGATCTGGGCCGCTCGCCAGCTCGTCAGCCACGGCCACATCCGCGTCAATGGCGTGAAGTGCAACATCGCGTCGCGCCGCGTGAACATCGGCGACGTGATCGAACTCGGCTCCAAGGCGCAGGAAATGGCGCTGGTCATTGAGGCGCAGAGCCTCGCCGAGCGTGACGTTCCGGACTACGTGGTTGCGGACGGCACCTCGCGCGTGACCTACACGCGCGTTCCGACGCTGGACGAGGTGCCCTACCCCGTCCGCATGGAACCGAATCTCGTCATCGAATTCTATTCGCGCTGATCGATCGATCCGGTCGAACAATCGGGGCGGCCCTCACGGGCCGCCCTTTTTGTTATTGGCCGATGGTCTTCTGAAGCAGCTCGCCGATGCTCGCGAGCATCTCCCGGCGCGCCGTGCTGTCTTCCAGCTGGTGGTCCAGGTTCTTGTAGCGGAGGAACTGCACCGGCGATCCTGCAGCCTTGAGCGCCGATTCCATCCGTACTGACTCCTGGACGCCGACATTCTCGTCCTTGTCCCCATGAACCAGCAGAACGGGAACCTTGATGTCGGCAGCGTGCTGCAGCGGGGAGCCGTCGCGGATATGCGGGCCCGAACCGACGAACTCCGCCACGATACGCGAG
>DASVXN010000113.1:0-2306 GCA_036392635.1 Sphingomicrobium sp.
GCGGGAGGCCGCCTGCGCCGGGGCCCGTCGCGCCGGGACCACCCTGCGAGCCGCGAGGTCCGAAGCCGAACTGCCGGCGCATCTGGTCGATCACCGCCTGGGAGGGCTGACGAGACTTCAGCGGTTTTGAAAAATCGAACCCGAACCGCAGCTGATCGCGGCGCGACCCGTCGAAGTTCACAGGCGTAAGATCGACGCGGATTAATCGGCCGACGGTCTCGCCGGGCTGCGGCGCGGCCCGAAGGAAGCGGTCAGGGAAGGCAGCCTCAATCTGAGGGGTCGCGCTGATGTTCGAAATCGGCCGCGTGATGGTCTGGTGCACATAATCCGCGCGGAAGCGCAGATCGGTCTTCTCGAACGGCTGCCAATTGCCGCTGAGCTTCACCACCTTTCGGCGATCGGAGAGCAGGTTCGGGTTGCCGCCGGTCACCGCATCGACGAGCACGGTCTGGCCAGTGCTGAAGTCGAAGATGCGGGAGCCAGGCGTCTCCAGGACCGGATCGCCAAGCTGGTTGATCGTCGGTGCGCCCTCTTCGCGCGTCCAGCTCGTGATGAAATTCAGGCGCTCGACCGGCGACCAGTTCAGGCCAGCGCCAAGCGTGGTCAGCGTGCCGAAGTCGGAGAGATGGTCGACCTCGGCATTCCCGTTCAGTGTCAGATTGCCGAGCGCGCTGAAATCGCGGTTGCGGCGCGAGACGGGAATGTCGACGTTGATCTTCGCGTCGCCGGTCGTGCGCGAGAGCGAGTTGGACGAGGTCACTCCGTGCCGCGTGGCGCTGCTCTTCAGATGCGAGGTGTCGCCGCCGAGCGTCAGCGTCGTGCTGGCATAGCCTGCGGGAAGCTGGAACAGATTACCGTTGGCCGTGGCGGTGAGGTCGCCGGACGTCGAGGTTTCATGAGCGCGGTCGCGCGGGAAACTTACGTCGTCGCGGTCGGTGCGGGAGAGGGAGCTGCCGACGTCCGCGTTGCCCGTGAGCGTCCAGCGCCACTGCGAGCTCGCCTGCCCATTGAGAACGAGGCCGGCATGCGCCGTGTCGTTGCTGGTGCGCCGCGCGAGCGGCTCCAGGAGCGCGGAGTTGAGCCCGATGAGCGAGCGCCCCTCCGTATGCTCTGCCTCGGTGTTAAGCGTGCCGCTGATCCGATCCGAAAGCTGGCGATTGAACGTGCCGGACGCACGCACGTCCCGCCGACGGCCGACGAGCGACCGCGCCTCCAGCTGTTGCTGCGGCGTGCCGGCAGTTTGCGTCTGGTCGAGCAGGATGTTGCGCTCGGCCTCGGTCAGCATGCTGTTGCCTTCGGCATGCAGGTTGAAGGTCGTGCGCCCGTTGCGCTGCACCAGGAAGCGGGTGAGGTCGGCGTTGCCGCTGGCGTAGCCGCCGTCCGTCGCACCACCGGCCCCGACCTGCGCCGTCGTCGAGCGGAAACGCTGGCGAAGGACCATGTTCACGACCTTCTGGTCGGCGCGGTAACCGTACTTCAGCGCGACTTCCTCGGGTAGGATCTCCACCCTGACGATCGCTTCCGCAGGGATGTCGCGAAGCTCGCGGAAGCCGGAGATGCGCTGGCCGTTGAGCAGCAGGACGGGGGCCTCGCCGCCCCGGCCGCGCGCGCTGCCGATCTGCGGCGCAAGCGCGTCGAGCAGGTCGCTGATGTTGGTGGCCCCCGTCGCACGGATGTCGCGTGCGTCGAGCGTATTCTCCGGCGGGATGTCGCCGATGACCGAGCCGCGAGGACGAGCACCGGTGACGACGATCTCCTCCTCGTCCCCGATCTCGTCGACCGAGGGAGCTCCGCCGGTCGGGGCAGTTGTCGGCGGCGGCGTTGTGGTCTGGGGCTGCTGAGCCGTATCGGCGACTGCCGGCGCGACGGTCGCAGTGCTGCCGGGATCGGCTTGCTGGCCGATGGCGGGGGTCAAGGGAACAAGGGCGGAGACGCTGGCAAGCAGCAAGATACGGCTGTTCATGATGTCCCCGCTAGTTGCCCCAACTGAACCCTCGCTGACGAGCAGATGACCTTCGACAAACTGCCGAATGCCACCGACGAATAGCACTGGCCGCGCCGCTGATTCGCGGTACAGCGCACCTCAACGATCGTTAGCCCCTCTTCACCCCTTCTTTTCAGGGAGTTGCGTTGATGCGCCGAGTTGCGCTTGCCCTTGTCCTGTCCTCCTGTCTCACCGGCGCTGCCGCTGCCCAGCTTGTTCCCGCACTTAATAGCAGGCCGCAGCCCACACCCAAAGTGGACACGATCCCCGCGGCGCGCGACATCGCTTATCCGGGCACCATCCAGCTGACCGTCGACGCGTC
>DASVXN010000114.1:0-2043 GCA_036392635.1 Sphingomicrobium sp.
TCCGTGACATGGTGCTGTCGCGCGGCAATACCGAGGATTATGGTGCGATGTTCCGCGGGTTCGCGGGCCACGATCCGGAGGTCGCGCCGATGCTGCGCTTCTACGGCCTGACTGGCGGTTCCGACGGAACGACGAAGTAGAAGGGACCAAGCATGATCCGCCAGCTCGACGACAAGGTGATGGTCAGCGGCCAGGTCGCACCGCATGAGATCGCCGGGCTGGCGGAGCAGGGCATCACGGTCCTCGTCAACAATCGTCCCGACGGCGAGGAGCCGGGACAACCGCTTGCGGGGGACATCGAAGCGGCCGCCAGCGCAGCCGGGATCACCTACCATTACGTCCCGATCATGCGCGGCATCGGCCCGGCCGACGTTCAGGTGATGCAGCAGGCGATGCAGCAGGCGGAGGGCGGCAAGCTCCTCGCCTTCTGCCGTTCCGGCACCCGCTCCGCGCTAGCGATCGGTCTTGCCAAGCGCGAGGGCGGCACATCCTCTGAAGAGGTGCAACGCTGTCTTACGGACGCGGGCTTCGACCCGGGTCCGATCGCGCACCTGCTTTAGCCTTCCTCGGCGAGAAGGCGCTTCGCTCGATCGGCATCCTCGTCGAGAACCATCAGCCGCACGGGCATGAACAGCCCGCCGTAGAAGGTATTGATCTCGGCATCGAACAGCACTGCTTCGACGCCCTCGCTCCCGAGGTAGAGTCGGGCGAGGTCCGCTTCGACGCGGCTGCTGTATCGAGCCGCCTCGACGAGGTCGGTCACCAGGGCACCACGTCGCCAGCCGCAACCTCTTCGGGACGCGGGGCGCGGCCGAGCATGGGGTTCCGGTGCGGGAAGCGGCCGAAGCGTTTGATGATGTCGTGGTGCAGCTTCGCGTACTTCAGGTAGCGCTCGTCGGCGAGTTCGGTGAACAGCAGCAACGACCGTCGCTGATCGGCTAGCATCTCGCTGTGCTGGAACGGCATGTAGAGGAAAGCGCGCTCGTCGGGCGCGAGCTGCTTGTCGAACTCCTTGTCGACTGCCGCCTTGGCGATGCCCAGCGCCAGGTGGTCGGTCGCGAACTGGTCGGCGTGGTCCCTGAACATGTTGCGCGGGAACTGGTCGAACAGGATGACCGCAGCCAACGCGGTGAGCGGGTCAGCCAGGAATGAGTCTACGGGCAGCTGCCGCTTCTCGGCCCACAGCTTCAGGAAGCGCTGCGTAACCTGGTGATCGACGGCCGGATCGGTCTTGAACCAGTCGTCGTAGGTCAGTCCGAACCAGAACTTGAGGACATCCGCTCGCCAGTCCTGGCTCAAGCGGCAGTGCCTCCGACGGTGAGGCCGTCGACGAGCAGGGTCGGCTGACCGACGCCTGCGGGCACGCTCTGCCCGCCCTTGCCGCAGACGCCGACGCCCTCGTCGAGCGCGAGATCGTTGCCGATGCCCTTCACCCGCGTGAGCACGGTAGGCCCGTCGCCGATCAGCGTCGCTCCCTTGATCGGCTCGGCGATCTTGCCGCCGCGGATCCGATAGGCCTCGGTGCAGGAGAAGACGAACTTGCCGCTGGTGATGTCGACTTGCCCGCCGCCGAAGCTCTTGGCGTAGATGCCGTCCTTCACCCGCTCGACCAGCTCGCCCGGATCATCCTTGCCGCCTAGCATGAAGGTGTTGGTCATCCGCGGCATCGGCGCATGGGCGAAGTTCTCGCGGCGGCCGTTGCCGGTCGGCTCCATCCCCATCAGCCGAGCATTGAGGCGGTCCTGGAGGTAGCCTTTGAGGATGCCGTCGTCGATCAGGCAGGTGCGCCGGGTCGGCGTTCCCTCGTCGTCGATCGTCAGCGACCCCCGGCGCTGGTTCATCGCGCCGTCGTCGATCACGGTGACGCCGGGCGCTGCAACGCGCTCGCCGATCCGTCCCGAGAAGGCCGAAGCCCCCTTGCGGTTGAAGTCGCCCTCGAGGCCATGGCCAACCGCTTCGTGCAGCAACACACCGGGCCACCCCGGTCCCAGCACCACCGGCATCTCGCCGGCCGGTGCGGCAACGGAGTCGAGGTTGGTGATC
>DASVXN010000115.1:0-4108 GCA_036392635.1 Sphingomicrobium sp.
TTGGCTGCGATTCCGGTCGCTTAATCGTCTTCGTCCTCATAGCCGATGAGGTTCAGCTCACGGGCCTTGATCTGGTGGGTCATGCACCAGTGCTTGAGCGCTTCCTCACGGCCGTGGGTGATCCACACCTCGTTCGGCGCCAGCTCGCGGATGGTGGTGGTAAGTTCGTCCCAGTCGGCGTGGTCGGAGATGATCAGCGGCAACTCGACGTTCCGCTGGCGCGCTCGCTGGCGGATGCGCATCCACCCTGATGCCATCGCGGTGACCGGGTCGGGCAAGCGCCGCGACCAGCGGTCGTTCAGTGCTCCCGGCGGCGCGATCACGACATGACCCGCCATCTCCTGCTTGGTCGCGTCGCCGGTGTGCCGAAGTTCCCCGAGCGAGACACCGAAGCTCTCGTAGAGCTGGTTCAGTCTCTCGATTGCGCCATGGAAGTAGATCGCCTCGTCATAACCGCGGCCGCGTAGTTCGCAGATGATGCGCTGCGCCTTGCCGAGCGCGTAGGCTCCGACGAGCACGCAGCGGCTCGGGTCCGAGTGCAGCCGGTGCAGAAGCCGGTCGATCTCGCTCCCGGTATCGGGATGTCGAAAGACCGGTAGCCCGAACGTCGCTTCGGTGATGAAGATGTCGCAGGGAACCGGCACGAAGGCGGGACAGGTTGGATCGGGCCGCCGCTTGTAGTCGCCGGAGACCACGACTCGCTCGCCTTTGTGCTCGAGCACGATCTGCGCCGAGCCGAGCACGTGGCCGGCCGGCACGAAGCTGACGTCGACCTCCCCGACGCGCAGACTCTCACCGTAACCGATCGGCTGTGCGCCGTTCTGCGGGCCGTAGCGGCATTCCATGATCGCCAAAGTTTCGGGCGTGGCGAGTACGGCCTCATGGCCGCCGCGAGCATGATCGCTATGGCCGTGGGTCACCCAGGCGCGCGGCTTGGGCTGCGAAGGGTCGATCCACGCGTCGGCGGGCCGAACGTAAATCCCTTCGGGGTGAGACTCGATCCAGGAACCCAAGCGCGCCATTGCGAGCTATATAGACATGAACAGCGGGACGGTTCCCGCGACGGAGGATTGAGATGGACCAGGCAAACTGGTGGGTAATGGACGTGATTGGCCCGATCATCCTGCTGATCGTGCTGATCTGGCTGGTGCTGCGCGTGCGATCGAACCGGAACACGCGTGAGAACCAGCGGGCGGAAGAGGGTACGCGCAACCTCTACGCTGAAGAGGAGCAGAGGCGGCGCGAAGGGACCGACAAGCTCTGATCACGGCGGCTCTTCCGGCGCCGGTCGAGCGCTGGTTCGAGGCCAAGGGCTGGAGCCCGCGACGCCACCAGCTGGAGATGCTGGAGCTTGCCCGGCAGGGCCGCAGCGCCCTGCTGGTCGCGGCGACCGGCGCGGGCAAGACGCTCGCCGGGTTCCTGCCCACGATCTGCGAACTGGCGGAAGAACCATCGGAAGGGCTGCACACCCTCTACGTGTCGCCGCTGAAGGCGCTCGCAGTGGACGTCCAGCGCAACCTCATCGGTCCCGTCGAGGAGATGAGCCTGCCGATCCGGGTCGAGACCCGCACCGGGGATACGCCGTCCGACCGCAAGGCGCGGCAGCGGGTCAAGCCGCCGCAGGTGCTGCTGACGACACCGGAGTCGCTGAGTCTGCTGCTAAGCTACCCCGACGCGCCAGTGATGTTCGAGAAGCTGCGCACGGTCGTCGTCGACGAGCTTCACGCCTTCGCCAAGGAGAAGCGCGGCGACCTGCTTTCGCTATCGATGGCGCGGCTGCAGAAGCTTGCGCCGAGGCTGCGGCGGGTCGGCCTTTCAGCCACGATCAGCGATCCCGATGCCTATCGCTCGTGGCTGGCGCCGGACGCGGACATGGAGCTGATCGACCTTGTCATCGGCGATCCAGGGGCCGAGCCGGACCTATCGATCCTGATCCCCGAAAACCGCATCCCCTGGGCAGGCCACTCCGGCCGGCACGCCGCGCGTGAGGTCATGCGGCTCATCGAGCAGCACAAGACCACGCTGGTCTTCTGCAACACCCGCAGTCTCGCGGAGCTGATCTTCCAGGATTTGTGGGCGGTGAACGACAACAGCCTCCCGATCGGCATCCACCATGGCAGCCTTGCCGTCGAAGCCCGGCGCAAGGTCGAGGGCGCAATGGCCGAGGGAAAGCTCCGCGGTCTGGTCGCGACGGCGAGCCTCGATCTCGGCATCGACTGGGGCGACGTCGACCTCGTCGTCCAGATGGGCGCACCCAAGGGCAGCTCGCGCCTGCTTCAGCGGATCGGCCGCGCCAACCACCGGCTGGACGAGCCGAGCGAAGGCACCATCGTTCCGGGCAATCGCTTCGAATATCTGGAAGCCCGCGCTGCGCTCGATGCCGTCGACGCTGGAGAGCTGGACCCCGAAGTGTTCCGGCCCGGCGCGCTCGACGTGCTCGCCCAGCACATCCTTGCGATGGCGGTTGCTTCGCCGTTTCACCAGGACGATCTGCTCGCCGAGGTGCGCTCCGCCGCGCCCTACGCCGGATTGAAGCAGGAGACCTTCGAGGAGACGCTCAACTTCATTGCGACCGGCGGTTACGCGCTCAAGGCCTATGACCGCTTTCGCCGCCTGGTCGCGGAGGAAGGCGGCATGTGGCGCATCGCTCGGCCGCAGATCGCGCAGCAGCACCGGCTGAATGCCGGCGTCATCGTGGAGCAGCCGCTGCTCTCCGTGCGCTTCCGCAACGGACGAAAGCTCGGCACGATCGAGGAAGGCTATGCCTCGACGCTGTCACCCGGCGATCACTTCTACTTCTCGGGCCTGAGCCTGGAGGTCGAGCAGTTCAAGGATACGGATGTGATCGTCCGCGCGTCGTCCAAGACCGCGCGCATCGTCACCTACGGCGGGCAACGCATGTCGATGTCGACGCACCTCGCCAATCGCGTGCGCCACATGCTGTGCGACCGGAACGACTGGCACCGCTTCCCCGACGACGTGCGGGATTGGCTGGAGGTGCAGAGCGAACGCTCCGTGCTCCCCGAGCCTCACCAGCTGCTCGTCGAGACATTCCCGCATGAGGGGCGCCATTACATGGTCGCCTACAGCTTCGAAGGGTGGAACGCGCACCAGTCGCTCGGCATGCTGATCACGCGGCGGATGGAGACTGCGGGTCTCAAGCCGCTCGGGTTCGTCGCGAACGATTATGGGCTCGCCTGCTACGGGCTGGAGCCGATCAAGGACCCCAAGTCGCTCTTCTCGCCCGACATCCTCGAGCAGGAGTTCGTCACCTGGGTGGAGAGCTCCATGCTGCTCAAGAACGCATTCCGCGAGGTGGCGGTGATCGGCGGGCTCGTCGAGCGGCATCATCCGGGAAAGAAGAAGTCCGGCCGGCAGGTGAGCTTCTCGACCGACCTCATCTACGACGTTCTCCGCCGCTATGAGCCCCAGCACTTGCTGCTTCGTGCTGCGTGGGACGACGCTCGGCGGCGGATGACCGAGCTTGGCCGCTTGGTCCGCCTCGTGGACAGAGCGTCAGCGACCATGCTCCACGTCGAGACCGAACGGATCACACCCATGGCCGTCCCGCTGATGGTCATCGTGGGGCGGGAGGCGCTGCCGCCCGGCGCAGAGGCCGACGAGTCCCTGCTGATGCAGGCGGAGCAGCTTGCCCAGGAAGCAATGCAACTCGACCCTTAGTCATTGCGGCTTCACCTGACTTCCGCCAGACTCCTCCGATGAAAGGGCTTTCCATTCTCCTTCTGCCGCTTGCGCTTGGCGGCTGCGTTGTCGGCACGGTGGCGAAGACTGCGGTCGACGTCGCAACCATCCCGGTCAAGGTAGCCTCGGCCGGCGTCGACGCGGTTACGACCAGCCAGAAGGAGGCCGACGAGAAGCGTGGGCGCCAGCTGCGGAAGCAGGAGGAAGAGCGCGGCAAGCAGTACCGGCTCGCCCAGCAGCGCTGCCGCAAGGGCAGGGCTCTTCCGACGGACGATTGCATGCCGACGAGCCAGCGCTGAGGTACTTTCTCGATACCGAATATAACGGCACCGGCGGCGCGCTATTGAGCCTGGCCCTCGTGCCCGACGACGGCGACGATCTCTATCTCACGTTCCAAACCGACGAG
>DASVXN010000116.1:0-4376 GCA_036392635.1 Sphingomicrobium sp.
AAGGCGATCGACCGCTCGATGGCGCTCGGCAACATTCGCGTGTTGACCAAGACCGGCGGCAAGTCGGGCAATTGGCAGGAGCGATGATCAGCTTCGACGAGGCGACTGCGTTGATTGCCTCAGAAGCTCAGCCGCTCGCCACTGAAACTTTAGGATTGGTGCGAGCCGCAGGCCGGGTGCTTGCGCGAGCCATTGCTGCCCGCATCGACTCCCCACGCAGCGACGTTGCGACGATGGACGGCTATGCGGTGCGCGACGAGGACCTGCTGTCCGTGCCTGCGACGCTCCATGTCATCGGCCTTTCGGCGCCGGGAGCTGGATGGACCGGTAATCTCGCGCGGGGCACATGCGTGCGGGTCTTCACCGGTGCACCGATTCCTGCGGGTGCCGATACGGTGATCATGCAGGAGCTGGTTCGGCGCGTGGGCGACCTTGCCCTTATTGACCGGCACCCGGGTGCGGACCCGTTCATCAGGCGCCGGGGCTCGGATTTCAATGCCGGAGACGAACTGCTTGCCACGGGCAGGTTGCTCGATCCGCGAGCCCTCGTGGCTGCCGCAGCCGCGGACCTTGCGGAGGTCGAGGTTTTCCGCCGGCCGACGATCCGTATCCTGTGCACGGGCGACGAGCTTGCCGAGCCCGGCTGCGCGACGAGCAGAGTTGGAGCGATTCCCGACAGCGTCTCGTTGGGCGTCGCTGCACTCGCGGAACAATGGGGCGCCGAGTGCACGGGCCGGATCAGGTTGCCCGACGAACTTGCCCCGATGGAGGCAAGTGCGGCCGAGGCGACGCAAGGCGCCGATGTGGTCGTGGTCACGGGCGGCGCATCGGTCGGCGAGAAGGATTTCGCGAGGGCCATGTTCGAGCCGCGTGGCCTGAAGCTCATTTTTTCGAAGCTTTCGATCAAGCCTGGGAAACCCGCATGGTTCGGGCGCGCCGGGAGTTCCTTCGTCGTCGGCCTGCCGGGAAATCCGACATCCGCGATGGTGACCGCTCGTTTGCTGCTGGCGCCGCTCCTCGCAAGGCTCCAGGGACGGCCGCTTGAAGCAGCACTCGCCTGGGTGCCGAGCACGCTTGGTTCGGCCCTGCCGGCTTGCGGTGACCGCGAAACTTTCCACCGCGGCATTGTACAGGATGGGAGAGTCGAAGTTCTTCTGGACCAGGATTCGGGGGCGCAGAGGGTGCTTGCCGAGGCGAACGTGCTTGTGCGCCAGATGGCGCATTCGCCCGCACTCTCTCCCGGCGAGACGGTCGGCACGCTCGCCTTCTGACCCTCAGGCGAAGAGCAGCTTCGCGCCGGCAATCAGCAGCACCAGCCCGAGCGTTCTGAGCAGCCATGGCCGCGGCAGGCGCTCGACGCCGAGCCACGTTCCAAGGAGTGCTCCGGCTGCGACTGCACCGAGGAAGATGGGAAGCTCGCGAGGGAGGCCGCCGACGGATGCGACGTTTCCGGCTAACCCCGCCAACGAGTTCAGGAAGATGAAGGTCGCGACGACCCCGGACGTGCGTCGCGGCTCTTCCCAAGCGTTGAGGATGATCAGAGGGCTGAGAAAGATGCCGCCTCCCGTGCCCGTGAGCCCGGCGAGCAACCCGAGCACCGCTCCTGCGGGCAGTGCCAGCCAAAGAGGAGGCGCGCGGACGCATCTCTCCGCGAGAAGCGTCGGCTGCCACAGCAGTCGCACGGCCGCCAACCACAAGAGAATGCCGACGAGCAGCTTGTAGGCGATTGCCGGCAGATGGATGCCGCCGCCCACGAATGCCGTAGGCGCCGCCGTGACCGCGAAGGCGAGCACCAGCTTCCAGTTGTTCAGCTGCCGGACCGAATAGCGGAGTGCGCCGAAGCCAGAGACGAGCAGGTTCAGCGCCAGTGCCGTCGGCTTCATCGTCTGGGGCGCGACCGCGAACAGCGCCATCGCTGCTATGTATGCCGAGGCCCCGCCGTGCCCGACGCTCGAGTAAAGTGCGGCGCCAAGGGCGAAGAGCAGCGCAAGCGCCGCGACGGTGTGGGTGTCCAAGGTCAGGCGACGCTCAGCCGCCCGTCACGCTCATGTGGCGTTCGACGGCTGGCTCGGCGGCATCGATGCGGAACTGGTGGCGCCTCGGCTTGCCGGCGAGCAAAACATCGAGCGCATTCTGCACCGCATCGAGCCTGCCGGTGCGCAGGAGGTCGCGTAGCTCCACACTCTGGCCGTGCCCAAGGCAGCCGAAGACAGTTCCGGTCGCGGTTATTCGGATCCGGTTGCAGCCGTCGCAGAAGTTCTGAGTCAGCGGAGTGATGAAACCCAGCCTTATGCCGAGCCCTTCGACGTCGAAGTAACGGGCAGGTCCGCCTGTTTGCGCAATCGAGGGAACCAGGCCAAAGTCGCGACCGAGCTGCTCGCGAACATCCGATAGCGGTAGGTAATGCGCGGTGCGGTCCTCCTCGACGGCGCCGAGCGGCATCGTCTCGATGAGGGTCAGGTCGTGGCCCTGCTCGCTGCACCACCGCAGCATGGGTGCAATCTCGTCGTCATTGAGCCCCTTCAGCGCAACCATATTGATTTTTATCTTGAGCCCCGCCGTGGCGGCCGCACCTACACCCGCCAGGACCTTGGAGAGGTCGCCGCCGCGCGTGATCCGAGAGAAGAGGCGGGGATCGCGGCTATCGAGGCTGACATTGATGCGGCGAACTCCAGCGGCAGCGATCGCCTCCGCGTGACGCGCGAGCTGCGTGCCGTTGGTCGTCAAGGTCAGCTCATCCAGGCCGTCACCGACGCGCTTCCCCAACTCGAAGAGCAATCCGGCGATGCCCTTTCGAACCAGCGGCTCTCCGCCCGTCAAGCGAATGCGCTTCACGCCTCGGGCGACGAGCAAATCGGCGAGCGTCCGGATCTCGTCGAGGCTCAGAAGGTCATCACGCGGAACGAAGCGCATCTTCTCCGCCATGCAATAGCGGCAGCGGAGATCGCACCGGTCCGTAACCGACAGGCGCACGTAGCTGATCTGCCGGCCGAAGCCGTCGATCATCGATCCCGCGCGGTCGTCGAACATCGCTACTTGCTTCTAGAACAATGCCCGGGCCGAGCCCAGTGGCGCCTTGCCTTCTGAGTCTCCGTTCGCGAGAGACCGGTCGGCGTGACATACGAGACGATCTTCGACCTGCCGACTCCAGCGTTGACCCTGGATCGGCAACGCCTCCAGCGGAATGCCGCGCGCATGAGCGACAAGGTCGCCGCCCTCGGAGTCACCTTGCGCCCACACGTAAAGACATCGAAGTCGATCGATGTCCTGCGGGTACTCGCACCGGAAGGTGCGCCGATCACCGTGTCGACCCTCGCGGAGGCGCGTTACTTTTTCGAACGCGGCGTCACCGACATCCTCTACGCCGTCGGAATCGCGCCCGTAAAGTTGCCCGACGTTGCCGAATTGATCCGAGCCGGATGCAAGCTTCGGGTTATCCTTGACACTGCCGAGGCAGCCGAAGCGCTCCACGATTTCAGCAGCCGCGAAGGCATGCCGATCGAGGCGCTGATCGAGATCGACAGCGATGGTCACAGAGCCGGAGTTGCGCCCGCCGATCCGCTGCTGATCGAGATTTGCGGGAGACTTGGCGCGAGCCTTGCCGGTGTGATGACGCATGCCGGTGCCTCCTACGATTGCCGCACACGGGAGCAGTTCGAGGCGATGGCCGAGCAGGAACGGGCGCTCACGGTGGAGGCCGCAGAACGCCTACGCGCGGCCGGTCTGGCCTGCAGAATCGTCAGCGTGGGGTCGACACCAACGCTGCACTACGCGCGGAGCCTGGACGACGTCACCGAAGCTCGTGCGGGCGTCTATGCCTTTGGAGATTTGGTGCAGTCGGAACTCGGAACCTGCGCAGTCGACGACATCGCCGTCGGTGTGATCGCGAGTGTGATCGGCCACAATCGGCAGCATGGGCGTGTACTGATCGATGCGGGCTTTCTTGCACTGAGCCGCGATCGCGGGACGGCGGGCTTGCCGGTCGACTGGGGCTATGGGGCCGTGTGCGATCCTGTGACCGAGCAGGTGTTGGAAGACGTGACCGTCTCTTCCACGAACCAGGAGCATGGCATCATCACTGCGCGATCAGGCCCCATCGACTTCGAGCGTTTCCCCGTGGGAAGTCGAGTGAAGATCCTTCCCAATCACTCCTGCGCGACGGCGGCCGCGTACGAGCGCTACTTCGTGACGGACGGGGACGAGCGCATCGTCGACGTGTGGGAGCGCGTGAACGGCTGGTGATCAGCCGCGGCCGTAGAGCCGGTCGAGGGTCCGTGCAGTTTCGATCAGCCCTTCGGTGCTGCCGGCAAACTTTTCGCCGGCGGCGAGCTTCCGCACCCACTCGGCCGCAGCTCGGCCGCCCCATTGGTCCGGGG
>DASVXN010000117.1:0-1799 GCA_036392635.1 Sphingomicrobium sp.
CGTCCGGCAGCCACGGACGCAACGCGATCGCTGTCGCGGAAGGCGGCACTGAGTATCTGCTGCCCCGCGGTGCCCCGAGTATCCCCGAGGGCGCGAGGCTTGCCATCGAGGTGACCCGGAGCACGATACCCGGTTCCGAGCCCTGGAAGCGGCCGCTTGCACGGGTGCATGACGCGGCGCGAACCGGGACGGCCCGTCCCATGCAGCCTGAAGGTCGGTCGGTTCAGTTCCCGGCTCCTCGCGACGAACTCGGCGATGCTGGGTGGGACGACCTGATCGACCAGGCGAGGACAGGCCTGGTCACCTTTGCTGGCGGCGATCTTCGCATTTCCGTTACGCCGGCAATGACCTTGATCGACGTTGACGGCTATCTCGCGCCGGACGATCTCGCACGGCTCGGGGCCATGGAAGCGGCGCGCGCGATCCGCCGGCTCGACATCGGCGGCTCCATTGGTGTCGATCTGCCGACGGTGAACAGCAAGAGCGCGCGGCAGCACGCTGCCGAGGCGATCGATGACGCCTTGCCGCAGCCCTTCGAGCGCACCGCAGTGAACGGCTTCGGCTTCGTCCAGATCGTCCGGCCCCGGTCCCGCGCGTCGTTCCTCGAACTGGCGCAGGACCGCGCCGCGTTCGAGGCCCGAGCGCTGCTGCGCCGGATCGCATTCGAACCGGCGGGTCCGAAGACGATCGTCGGGCACCCACGTCTGATCGCCGCACTGGAGGCCCAGCCCGAATGGCTCGACAGGCTCTCGCGCCAGCTGGGCGGCGCCGTCGGCTTGCGTGCCGACGCCTCGCTTCCCATGTCCGGCGGGTATGCCGAACAAGCGTAACGACCCCCGCGCCTGCCCCATTTGCGGGCAGGCAGAAGCGCCGGAACATGCCCCCTTCTGCAGCCGCGGCTGCAAGGACCGCGACCTCCTGCAATGGCTCGGGGAGGGCTATCGCATTCCCGGCCCGCCGGCCGATCCCGAAAGGGTGGACAGCGGCGGAGGCGGCGACTAGGGGAGCCGTTCGCTGCGGAGGCACCGCCCTCCAACAAGCGTGCCCAGGTAGCTCAGTTGGTAGAGCACGTGACTGAAAATCACGGTGTCGGTGGTTCGATCCCGCCCCTGGGCACCATCATTTGCAAATGGCCAGTAGCCGCCATCCCGACCTCACCGCATTGTAGCCGGTCGCGAATGCAATTAGACCTTCGCTATGCCCGGACCTGCCGAAGCGCTTGGAAGCCCACCGGCGCTGATCGAGGCCGCACGGCGGATCACCGTCAAGATCGGCTCGTCCCTGCTCGCCAGCGGTGAAGGCGCTGCGCGGCAGCAGTGGCTCTCGACGATTGCAGGCGACATCGCCGATCTTCGCAAGCAAGGACATCAGCTGGTCGTCGTTTCCTCGGGAGCCGTTGCGCTCGGCCGCGAGAGCCTGGGCCTCAAGCGGTCGTCGAGGCTGTCGCTCAAGCAGGCGGCTGCAGCCGCAGGACAGCCGCTGCTGATGCGTGCTTGGGACGAGGCGCTCAGCAACTTCGACATTCCGACAGCCCAGCTGCTGCTGACGCTGGACGACACCGAGTCACGTCGCCGATGGCTGAACGCCCGGGCGACGATCGAGGTCTTGCTGGCCAACGGAGCACTCCCCATCGTCAACGAGAACGACACGGTGGCGACCGAGGAGCTCCGCTATGGCGACAATGATCGCCTCTCCGCGCGGATCGCGCAAATGATCCAGTCGGACCTGCTCATCCTGCTGTCGGACGTTGACGGCGTTTACACTGGCGACCCCCGCCGGGACCCCGATGCTCGGCACGT
>DASVXN010000118.1:0-4270 GCA_036392635.1 Sphingomicrobium sp.
TGAAGTCGCGCAGGGTCAGCGTTTCCGGGCGGCCGCTGCGAATGGCGAGCATGTTGGCCGGGAAGCTGGTCTGGGCCGGCGTGTGCCGCCACAGCTGGTTAAGCACCACCTCGGGCGTGGCGTCGCGCTTCAGGTCGATGACGACGCGGACGCCCTCGCGGTTGGACTCGTCGCGGATGTCCGAGACGCCCTCGATCCGCTTTTCCTTGGCGGCCTCGGCGATCTTCTCGACGAGTCCGTTCTTGCCGACCTGGTACGGGATCTGCGTGAGAACGATCGAGCGGCGGTCGCCGCGGCCTTCCTCGATCTGGTAGCGCGAGCGGAGCAGGATCGATCCGCGGCCTGTCGTGTAGGCGCTGCGGATCCCGGTCTGGCCAAGGATGAAGCCGCCGGTCGGGAAGTCCGGGCCCTTCACATGCTCCATCAGCCCTTCGGAGCTGATGGTCGGATCGTCGATGTAGGCACGGCAGGCGGCGAGCACCTCCCCGAGATTGTGCGGCGGGATGTTGGTCGCCATGCCGACGGCGATGCCGCCGGCGCCGTTGACCAGCAGGTTCGGGAAGCGGGCAGGGAGGACCTGCGGCTCGCGCTCCGAGGCGTCGTAGTTGGGCTGGAAGTCGACGGTGTCGCGGTCGATGTCGCCGAGGAGGAAGTTGGCGACCTTCGCCAGCCGCGCTTCGGTGTAACGCATGGCGGCGGGCGGATCCGGGTCCATCGAGCCGAAGTTGCCCTGGCCGTCGATCAGCGGCACGCGCATCGACCAGTCCTGGGTCATGCGGGCGAGCGCGTCGTAAATGGCCTGGTCGCCGTGAGGGTGATACTTACCCATCACGTCACCGACGATGCGGCTCGACTTGCGGTACGGACGACCCGCGACGTAGCCCGCCTCCTGGCAGGCGTGGAGGATGCGCCGGTGCACCGGCTTCAGACCGTCGCGGACGTCCGGCAGCGCGCGGCTGACGATGACGCTCATCGCATAGTCGAGGTAGGAGGTCTTCATCTCCTCGACGATGGAGATCGGCGCAATGTCGTTGTCGCCCGGCGGCGGCGGTGTGGTCTCGTCGATGGGAGGCTGAGTGGCCACGAAAGGTCCTGCTAGTGAAAAACGTGCGCGAAAGGAGAGCGGCCTGAAGCCGCTTACCCCCTTGCAGACCTACCTAGTGAGTTTTTCGGCCAGTGCTACCCCGCGCCCGCGCGCGCGAGGGGAAATACGGGGATTGTTTGGGAGCCGAACGGATTTCCTCGTGAAATCAATCGGTTCAAAGCGCATTCAGCCCGGCCATGCCATATGGCTTGGCCTTGCAACATTCCGGGTCTAATGCGCCGCGGTCATTCGCGGGCCGCGCGTTCGGCCGCCAGAGGAGAAGCTAGCTCATGAAGCTGATCACCACCACCGCGCTCGCGTTCGTTGCCGTTCTCTCTGCTTCGCCAGCCGTGGCTCAGGACAAGCCCGCTGCGGCAGCCGGTCAGGCTGCTCCCGCACAGCCGAAGATCTCGCCGTCCAAGGGTGCCCTGAAGGCGATCGTCGAGCTGCAGGACGCAGTGAACAAGAACGACGTTGCGAACTTGCCGGCGAAGGTGACGGCAGCCAACGCGGTCGCGACCACCAAGGAAGACAAGTATCTCATCGGTCAGCTGCAGCTGAAGGCGGCGCTCGCTACCAAGGACAACGCGATGACGTCGGCCGCGATCGATCAGATTGCCAATTCCGGCTATCTCGATCCGACGAAGTCAAGCGAGCTGTACCTCAGCCTCGGCTCGAGCCTGTACAACAACAAGCAGTATCCCCAGGCCCTTGCTGCGTTCCAGAAGGCTGCAACCCTCAGTCCGCGCAACGCCGAGGCGCCGATGCTGATCGGCGAAGCGCTGTTTGCGCAAGGCCAGAAGGCCGAGGCGGCCGCGGCCTTTCAGCGTGCGATCCAGGCAAGCGTCGCGGCAGGCCAGAAGCCCGACGAGAAGCTGCTGAAGCGCGCCGTTGGCGTCGCGTATGAGTCCAACTCACCCAATGCCATCGAGCTGTCGAGGCAGTGGGTTAACTCCTATCCGAGCCCTGAGAGCTGGCGGAACTCGATCGCCATCTACCGCAACCTCAACCACCCCGACATCGAGGGCACGCTCGACCTCCTCCGCCTCATGCAGGCGACGAACGCAATGACTCAAGGTGAGGACTACACGCTCTTCGCCCGCGCCGCGGCCGAGCAGAACAACTTCAACGAGGCGCAGGCCGTGCTCGACGCCGGCATCGCCGCGAAGGCGGTGAACCCAACCAGCGCGGACGTGAAGGACCTGGTTGCCGGGCTCAGGGGCAAGCCCAAGGCAACGGCCGCTGATCTCGCCAGCGCGACGAAAAGCGCGGTGAACGGCATGGCGCTGCTCCGCATCGGCGACCGCTATTATGCGATGGGCGACTATGCGAAGGCGGCCGAGCTCTATCGCATGTCGATGGGGAAGCCGGGCGTCGATACCGCGGTCGCAAACCTGCACCTCGGGATGGCTCTGGCCCGCGCGGGTGACAAGGCTGGTGCGACCACGGCATTGAACGCGGTCACTGGCCCGCGCGCCGACATTGCGAAATATTGGCTGACCTACGTCAACCAGCGCGCATAAGCGACTGAAATCATGAGACTAAGGGAGGCGTCGCGTTTGCGGCGCCTCCTTTTTTGTGCGTCAGCGGCGCGATGGCACTGTCCCATTACGGGATGGTTAAGCGCATATGACTTAGCGCATTGTAAACGCTTGGGTAGAGCAGCAGGAGGGTGCGTCCAAAGGAACAACCAGCCAAGTGCGCTTCGACGATCGTCTGCTGACCGTTCTGAACCAGCCGGCCGAGGACCGTCACGACGCGGCGGTGCGCTGGCGTCAGCTGGTCGACCTCGTCGCGCGCGCCGGAGCAAACAGCGGCAGTCTTGTCGTCGCCGAGGCCCTCGACGCCATTCGCAATGAGGCCCGCCGGGTCGACGAGCCGTTGCGTGCCGCCGCGGCACGGGCAGTCGCCGCCTTGCCGCTGCCGCTCGGACTGCTCGAGTATTTCGCCTCCGACACGCTGACCGTTGCCGCCCCCGTGCTTGCCGCGGCAAGCCTTGAACCGCAGCAGTGGGCGGCCTTGCGAGCTGTCGCTGACGAGGAAACGCGAGGGTTCATCGCCACGCTGCATCCTGAGGTTGCGGCAGAGCCCCATGTGGAGGCTGCCGCACCGCCGGCAGGCCCGCCTGCGCCGCTGTCGACTCCCTCGCTGCCGACCGAAAGCGCCGCATATGTTCCTCCCTCCCTCCATGAGGTCGTCGAGCGGATCGAGCAGCGGCGCAGGATGCGGGCGGCTCAACCGGTTGCCGAAGCCGATCGTCCGCCGGCGCCGACCGTCGAAGCACCCGCGCTATTCCGCTGGGAATGCGGGCCAGGCGGCGAGATCGCCTGGGTGGAGGGCGCGCCTCGCGGCGCCCTCATCGGCCGGTCCATCGCGAAGCCGATCGAGAGCGATGGCGACAGGATCGAGCCGGAAGTCGTGCGGGCCTTCACCATGCGGGCCCCGTTCCGCGATGGCCTGATGACCGTTGCGGCGGCCGGTGCTGTCTCTGGCGATTGGAAAATCAGCGGCGTGCCCGCCTTCGATCCTGCGGACGGGCGCTTCGCCGGCTACCGTGGCGTGGCGTTGCGTGAAACGCCTGCACCTCCGACGGCCACCGCTCCTGAAACCATGCCGGAGGTCCTTGCCGACCCAGCGTCGCTCCGTGAGCTCGTCCACGAGATCAAGACGCCGCTCAACGCGATCATCGGTTTCGCCGAGATCATCGAGGGGCAGTATCTCGGTCCGGCCGACCGCGGCTATCGCGATCGCGCGCGCGAGATCGTGCACCAGGCACGGCTATTGCTCGCGGCCATCGACGATCTCGACTTCGCGGCGAAGCTGCATTCGGCGAGTGGCGGCCGGCGCGAGCGCGTCGACCTTGCCGCGCTGCTGGATCGCCAAGCTGGTCAGCTACGCGAGCTTGCCGCCAGGCGCGGCGTCGATGTGGACGTCGTGAGGGCGAGGTTCGACCTGCCCGCGAAGATCGAGCCGGAACTTGCGGACCGGCTGCTTGCGAGGTTCTTCGGCGCGCTCGTCGATCTCGCCGAAGAAGGTGAGCGCCTGCAGGTGTCCGCCGAACTCGCGAGCGGCGAGGCCAGAGTCGCCGTGACGCGGCCGGCGGCGGTTCGTGGCATGTCTGAAGCCGAGATGCTGGGCGGCAGCGCCGGTGGCGGCGCCAGCGCCTTCATGCTTCGCCTGCTCCGC
>DASVXN010000119.1:0-2427 GCA_036392635.1 Sphingomicrobium sp.
CGACGCCAAGTTCGGCAAGGCGCTCGGGATCGATTGGGGCGGAGAGCTCGTCACCGACGGAGTCCGCGCGACGGTCAAGGGCTTTGGACCAGCGCCGCTGATCCCGCCGCTTCGGGTGATCGGCGCATTGACCGGTTCGCGCGGGCAGTTCGACGGCCGGATCGAGGTCGAGCACGACTTCGCGCACAAGCGGACGGCGCCGATCGAGACCGATACCCGCGGCTTCACGCTGGTCAACGCGTCGCTCGACTATCATCCGTTCGCAGCAAACCCCGAGCTTACGCTCTCGCTGCAGGCCAATAATCTGTTCGATGTGGACGCGCGGCGAAGCACCAGCATCCTCAAGGATTATGCGCCGCTTGCCGGACGCGACATCCGCCTGAGCGCCCGCGTCAGCTTCTGAAAAGGAAACGACCCGGCAGGAGAGCACGCCTGCCGGGCCGTCGTGAAGGGGAACTTCGCTCGCAAAGCGCGGGACGAGAGCTCCTTCGAAGATCTTATCTAAAGTTAGTAAGGGCTGTCCAGCCGTAACAAACGAAAAAGCAGCCCGGCGGAAGGGAGCCGGGCTGCTTCGGGAACGCGCGCCTGGGAAGCGATGGCGCGCGGGGGAAGGCTTGTTCCTTAGAGTTCGATGCCCGCGGCGATCGCCTCGAGCTTGCGGACACGCTCTCGAAGGTCGGCCATCTCGATCCGCCCTCCGGCAGGCGGAAGGCCGCGGTCGCCAAGCGTCTGGGTCAGCTCCATCTTCTTGAGCTCGAGCCAGCCGTTCCAGGCTCTCAGGCCTGCCCAACTCGCTCCGCCAAGTCCGGCGATGACGCTCGCCGAAAGCGTTGCCATGGTCAGCGGGTCCATCACTTTTCCTCCTGGCGGAGCGCTTCGATCTCGCGCGCCAGCTCGTCGTTCTGACTGTTGATGTGATGATCGATCGCCATCAGCCGGCGGTCGGTCTCGTCGAGGTCGTGGCGCATGGCGTCGATTGTCGGCCTGCGGCTGCCCACCTCACCCATCCGCTCGAAGTCGCTCATGTGGCGATTGGAGCAAGCAGAGCGCTTCTTCTGCACCGCGAGATAGATGCCGATCGCGGCATAAGCGAGAAGCGTCAGCTTGAAGCTGATGAACACTGCCGCAGCCACGAAGCCGATGCGGATGAAGGTTGGGTCTACCCCGATCATCGCACCGATGGTCGAAGCGACGCCGGCGACCTTCCTGTCCTTGCGGTCGAGCGAATACGGATATTTGCGCGCCATCGTCATTGTCCCTTCCATCCCCTTAGTTCGCCCGCGCCTTCAGCGCGGCTTTCATGGCTTCCAGCTCTGCATCGATCTTCTCCGACGCGCGGAGCTGATCGATCTCGTCCTCGAGGCTGGTGATCCCCAGCGCCTCGCAGCGCCCTTCGGCGAAGTCGGCACGACGCTCGAGGAGCTCGAACTTGGCGAACGCATCCTGAGTGCGGCTGCCGTGCATCAGCTCGCGGGCCTTGGCCCGGGTCACCGCGCTTTCGAACCGCGCCGCGATGGTGTTCTGCCGGGCCCGCGCCTCGCGAAGCTTGCCCTGGAGCTTGGCGATGTCGGCCTCGTAGCCGCGCAGCACCTGCTCCATCTGGCTGAGCTCATCGCGCAGGCCGTCGGCCATCTCCGTGGCCTTCTGCCGTTCGATCAGCGCCGCCTTGGCGAGGTCGTCACGGCCCTTGCTCAGCGCCAGCTCGGCCTTGCCCGTCCAGTCGGACTGCAGAGCATCCAGACGATCTGCCGCGCGCCGCATCTCCTTGATGTCGGCGATCGAGCGGGCCGCCGTGGCTCGGACCTCGACCAGCGTCTCTTCCATCTCCAGGATGATCGTGCGGATCATCCGGGCCGGGTCCTCGGCGCGGTCGAGAAGCTCGGTCATGTTCGCCGCGAAGATGTCGCGAGCGCGGCTGAACACGGGGCCGCTGAGCCAGCCGGCGATCGGCGCGAACCGCGACGAAGCGGTCTCGGCTTCCTTCACCAGCACCGGCGTGCGCACCGGGACCTTCGCTTCGAGGATTTCGAGTTCAGCCATTGACGCTGACCTTTGCGGAAGCGGCCTGAGCCTGAACCGGTGTGACCGCTGCGCTGACCGCGACCGTGCTCGTCAGGAGCGCCGCTGCAATAGCGGCCAAGGTGCGGGTGAAGGGCGACTGCGACGACATTTTGATCTCCTTTTTCGCTCCGCTGGTTTCTTGCGGGGCGATGAACAGGACTAATCAAAAGGTGTGCCAATCACGCGAAACTGCCAAAAACGAGTACGGCGCGGCTCTGGCGGCGGATTTTCCCAACCAAGAGTTGGCGGCAAATCCCAACGGTCGGTTGGGAACATTCACCACGGCCGGCGCGTCGAATCCCTACGTTTCCACCGGAAGGAGTTGGATTGATGTTGGGCAAGCTTGCAGGCGCATGGCTCGGCGAG
>DASVXN010000120.1:0-3307 GCA_036392635.1 Sphingomicrobium sp.
CGAGAGGATGCGCGCGCCCGCGGCGTGACCGGCGACTTCGCCCACGGCCAGCCAGCGGCTGCCGGCAAGCGGGGAATTGGGGTCGAGCCGGAAACCGCGACCACCGAGCGACTGCCAGCTCTCACCGGAGGCGTCGCGGCGACGCGAGACCCTATCCGGGAAGGCGAGGGCGAGCGATCTTGCGAGGTCGTGCTCGTCGACTGAGCTGTCGCGGAGGTCGAGCCGGCGGCGCCATCCGGCGGCGAGATTATGCGCGGACTCGGCCCGTGGCGACCGATCCGAGCGCCAGCGACGCCAGCGCAGCTCGAGATCGGTGCCGCTGCCGCCGAGGCCCCGCTCAGTCAGCAGCACCGCCACATCGGCAGCGGCAGCCCCGATGCCGCGCTCCCTCGCGTCGAGCAGCATGTGCGCCAGCCGCGGTTCTAGCGGCAGGGCCGCAATGGCGCGGCCGTGGGCTGTCACGCGGCCCTCGCCATCAATCGCACCGATGGCTGTCAGGCGTCGCGATGCCTCCTCCAGTGCCGGCGCTGAGGGAGCGTCAAGGAAGGGGAGGCTGCGCGGGTCGGTCACGCCCCAGAGCAGGCAGGTAAGCAGCAGGCTCGACAGGTCCGCTTCGAGGATCTCCGGCGGATCGTGTCCGGGCAGCGAAGCGGTCGCCGCTTCCTCCCACAACCGGATCGCAACTCCGGGCGCCTGGCGAGCGGCGCGGCCGGCTCGCTGGGTGACGGCAGCACGGCTTGCCCGCTCGGTGACGAGGCGGGTGAGGCCGGCCCCGCGGTCGTAGCGGGGCCGGCGAGCGAGACCGCTGTCGACGACGATGCGCACGTCCTGGAGCGTGACGCTGGTCTCCGCGATGCTGGTGGCGAGGACGAGCTTCCTGATGCCGGGCGGAGGGGCAGCCAGGGCTCTTCGCTGCGACGCGGGTTCAACGCCGCCGTGGAGCTTGTGGAGCTCCACGGACGAGGGAAGATTGCCGAGCGCTTCGGCGGTCCGCTCGATCTCGGCAACACCCGGCAGGAACGCCAGGAGCGAACCGTTGTGCTCGCCAAGGGCGGTGCGGATGGCCGACGCCATCTGCGGCTCGATACGCGCGGCTGCGTCTCTTCCGATGTGCCGGACCTCAAGCGGGAAGCTCTTGCCCTCGCTCGTGATCGTCGGCGGGTTGCCGAGCAGCCGCTGGAAGCGCTCGACGTCGAGCGTCGCCGACATGGCCAGCAGTCGGAGGTCGGGGCGGAGAGCACTGGCGGCATCGAGTGCGAGCGCGAGGGAGAGGTCGTTGTCGAGGCTGCGTTCGTGAACTTCATCGAACAGCACCGCGGACACGCCCGTCAGCTCCGGGTCGGCCTGGATGCGCGACAGGAACACGCCGTGCGTCATCACGACGATGCGGGTTCCCTTGCCGGCCTTGCTGTCGAGACGGGTCGCGTAGCCGATGGTCTGTCCGGCTGCCTCGCCAAGCTCGGCCGCCATGAACTCCGCCGCCGCGCGCGCTGCGAGGCGGCGGGGCACCAGCAGCAGCACCTCGCCCCTGCACCAGTCCTGGTCCAGCAGAGCGGGAGCGACCCTGGTCGTCTTGCCCGCGCCCGGAGGAGCAATCAGCAGTGCGCGGCTGTGCTCCCGCAGTGCGGCGAGCAGGTCGGGCAGGACGGCATCGATGGGCAGTATCATGCGCGAAACGCAGCAATTGCAGCGGTCGTACGCGCAGGCACGCGAGACGGCGCGTCACGAACGTCCGTCCGGATAGGCTTCTTGCGCATTGTGGGCCGCATCACAGTCTGCCTTTCGCACGGCGGGTGCCGTGTAGGACAGGCCTGCTCAGTAAGCGCGGGCGACGGCGAACTCCGCGGCTTCGGTCATCGCAGACTTGGCCTTGCTCGCCGGGAACATCGCGAGCGCATCGATCGCACGGCGGCCGTACTGGCGGGCGCGTTCGATCGTGTCCGCGAGGGCGTCCGTCGACTTGAGCAGGCGGATCGCGTGGGCCAGGTCGTCGTCGGACACGCGCTGGCCGCCGATCGCTTCCCGCCAGAAGACGCGGTCCTCGTCCGAGCCGCGGGCATAAGCGAGGATCACGGGCAAGGTCATCTTGCCGTCGCGGAAGTCGTCGCCCACGCCCTTGCCCATCGTCTCCGCGTCCGATGCATAATCGATTACGTCGTCGCTCAGCTGGAAGGCGATGCCGAGGTTGCGGCCGTAGCATTCGAGCGCGAGCTCGGCGGCTTCGCTGGCTTCGGCCACAACCGGCGAGACACGGCAGGCGGCGGAGAACAAAGCGGCCGTCTTGGCGCTGATGATCTCGAGATAATGGTCTTCGTCGGTGTCGATCTGGCGCTGCGCGGTGAGCTGGTTGACCTCACCCTCGGCGATCACCGCCGACGCGTGGCTGAGGATGCGCAGCACCTTGAGGCTGCCGTCCTCGACCATCAGCTCGAAGGCGCGGCTGAAGAGGAAATCGCCGACGAGCACGCTCGCCGGATTGCCCCAGATGAGGTTGGCGGTGCGCTTGCCGCGGCGCATGCCGGAGCCGTCAACGACATCGTCGTGGAGGAGCGTCGCGGTGTGGATGAACTCGACCGCCGCGGCGAGCTTGTAATGGCGGGTGCCGGGATAGCCGAGCAGGCTTGCGCTCGCGAGCGTGAGCATCGGCCGCATCCGCTTGCCGCCGCCGGCGATCAAGTGCCCGGCCAGCTCGGGGATGAGCGCGACCTTGCTCTGCATGCGCTCGAGGATGACGGCGTTCACGCCGTTCATGTCGGCCGCGACGAGCGCGAGGAGCGCGTCGAGCGACGGCGGGCGCTGGGTCGCTAACGAGTGAATTGTTGCAGTCACGGCGCCGCCCTAGCGAGGACGGCGCCGTTTTTCAAAGCCGCTTACCAGATGTGAACGCGCTGTTCCGGGGGCAAGTAAAGCTTGTCGCCGGGCTGGACGTTGAACGCCTTGTACCAGGCGTCGATGTTCCGGACGATGCCGTTCACGCGATACTTGCCCGGGCTGTGCGGGTCGGTGAGGATCTGCTGCCGCTCGGCGTCCTCGCGATCCTTGCCCTGCCAGGCCTGCGCATAAGCGATGAAGAAGCGCTGGTCGCCGGTGAGGCCGCCGATCACGGGCGGCTCGCCATGCTTGGCGGTGTACTTCTTGTAGGCCGCATAGGCCGCCTCGATGCCCGAGAGGTCGCCGAGGTTCTCGCCGAGGGTCAGCTTCCCGTTCACGTTGACGCCGGGATAGGGGCTGAAAGCATTGTACTGGGCGACCAGCTTGTCCGTGCGCGTGGCATAGGATTTGGCCGCCTCCGGGCTCCACCAGTCGC
>DASVXN010000121.1:0-4040 GCA_036392635.1 Sphingomicrobium sp.
GAGGCTGGGGCCCAACGGCTCCGGTCCGAGAGACGTTTGAGTTCCAGACGGGAGCGTCAGTGACAGACATTGCGGCTATCGCGAAGCAGATCGAGCCGGAGGTGAAGAGCCTCGGCTACGACCTCGTGCGCGTGGCGATGACCGGCGGCACGTCGGACCCGACGCTCCAGGTCATGGCCGAGCGGCCCGACACGCGCCAGCTCGACCTTACAGACTGTGAGGTCATCTCGCGCCGCCTTTCCGACTGGATTGACGAGAATGACCCAATTGAAGGCAGTTTCCGCCTTGAAGTCAGTTCGCCAGGCATCGACCGCCCGCTCACGCGGTTGAAAGACTATGCCGACTGGGCGGGGCACGAAGCCCGCATCAGCCTTGCCGAGCAGCGCGATGGCCGGAAGCAATATTCCGGAACGATCGACGGGGTCGAGGACGACACGGTCAAGCTCACCGACAAGGGCGGCAACGTCCACGCCCTGCCCTTCTCCGCCATCTCGTCGGCCAAGCTGCTCTTGACCGACAAGCTCATCAACGCCACCGCGCCGCTAAGCACCGAGGGCGCCGACACCATTCATACCGTAGAGGAAGAACAATAATGGCCACCGCACCCGCTGCCGTCAGCGCCAACAAGGCCGAGCTGATCGCCATTGCCGACAGCGTCGCCCGGGAGAAGCTGATCGACAAGGGCATCGTCATCGAGGCGATGGAGGACGCCATCCAGCGCGCCGCCCGCGCCCGCTACGGCGCCGAAAACGATATCCGCGCCAAGCTCGACCCGACCAGCGGTGATCTCCGCCTGTGGCGGGTTCTCGAAGTGGTCGAAGCGCCGGAGGATCACTTCAAGCAGATCGACGAAAAGGGCGCGCAGAAGCTCCAGAAGGGCGCGTCGATCGGCGACTTCATCGTCGACCCCCTGCCCCCGATCGAGTTCGGCCGCATCGCTGCGCAGGCCGCCAAGCAGGTGATCTTCCAGAAGGTCCGCGATGCCGAGCGCGAGCGCCAGTATGAGGAGTTCAAGGAGCGCGCCGGCGAGGTGATCACCGGCGTCGTCAAGCGGGTCGAGTTCGGCCATGTCGTGGTCGACCTCGGCCGCGCCGAGGGCGTCATCCGCCGCGACCAGCAGATCCCCCGCGAAATGGTCCGCGTCGGCGACCGCATCCGCGCCCTGATCATGGCCGTCCGCCGCGAAGCCCGCGGCCCGCAGATCTTCCTGTCACGCGCGCACCCCGACTTCATGAAGAAGCTGTTCGCGCAGGAAGTGCCGGAGATTTACGACGGCATCATCGAGATCAAGGCCGCCGCCCGCGACCCGGGCAGCCGCGCCAAGATCGGCGTCATCAGCCACGACAGCTCGATCGATCCGGTCGGCGCCTGCGTCGGCATGAAGGGCAGCCGCGTGCAGGCGGTCGTCCAGGAGCTCCAGGGCGAGAAGATCGACATCATTCCGTGGAGCCAGGACACGGCGACCTTCGTCGTCAATGCGCTCCAGCCCGCGACCGTCAGCCGCGTCGTCATTGACGAGGAAGAGAGCCGCATCGAGGTAGTGGTCCCCGACGACCAGCTGAGCCTGGCCATTGGCCGCCGCGGCCAGAACGTGCGCCTCGCCAGCCAGCTGACCGCCTCGCAGATCGACATCCTCACCGAGGCGGACGCCAGCGAGAAGCGCCAGCGCGAGTTCGTCGAGCGCTCCGAGATGTTCCAGAACGAGCTGGACGTTGACGAGACGCTCTCGCAGCTCCTTGTCGCCGAAGGCTTCACGAGCCTCGAGGAAGTGGCGTACGTGCCGGTCGAGGAAATCGGCTCCATCGAGGGCCTCGACGAGGACATTGCCGCCGAGCTTCAGAGCCGCGCGACCGAGGCGCTCGAGCGTCGCGAAGCCGCTGCCCGCGAGGAGCGCCGCGGCCTCGGCGTGTCGGACGATCTCGCCGCCATCCCGCATCTGACCGAAGCGATGCTGGTCACGCTCGGCAAGGCCGGCATTAAGACGCTCGACGACCTCGCCGATCTCGCAACCGACGAGCTGGTGCAGAAGAAGCGTCCCGAGCAGCGCCGCCAGCGCGAGCCGAGCAACCGGCCCGAGGACAAGGGCGGGATCCTCGCCGAGTACGGCCTCAGCGACGAGCAGGGCAACGAGATCATCATGGCCGCCCGCGCCCACTGGTTCGAGGACGAGCCGGCTCAGACCGAGGAGGCCGCCGATGCGGAATCCTCGCAATGATCCGCTAAGCTCCAGCAGTAACGTTCGTCCTGAGCGGCGGCGCGGTAGCGCCGAGGTCGAAGGGCGCATGGCGCGCCCGTCGCGCGAACGCTCTTCGACTTCGCTCAGAACGAACGAAGATGGCGGGGACGCGCATGTTCCCGAGCGCACGTGCATCCTCTCCCGCCGAAAGGGTACGCGTGACGAGCTGATCCGGCTCGCGCTTGCGCCCGACGGCGGCGTTCACCCGGACGTTCGTGCCCGCGCGCCGGGCCGTGGCGCCTGGATCGGCGTGACTCGCAGCGAGCTCGATGAGGCGAACGCCAAGGGCAAGCTGAAGGCCGCACTGCAACGCGCCTTCAAGACGCAGGCCGTCACCGTCCCCACGGATCTCGGGGAACGCACCGAGGCCGCGCTCCGCCAGGCCGCGCTCGATCGCCTCGGCATGGAGGCGCGCTCCGGCAACCTCGTCAACGGCTCGGACCGCATCGAGACTGCCGCCCGCTCGGGCAAGGTCCACATGCTCATCCACGCCGCGGACGCGGGCGAGGATGGCAACCGCAGCCTCGACCAGGCGTGGCGCGTCGGCGGCGGTGGTCCGCAGGGGGTGATATTCCCCGAGGGACGCACTATCTTGTCGATGGCACTAGGGCGCGAAAATGTGGTACATGTCGCCCTGACCGATCCCGCTGCCGCTTCGCGTGTCCAGCACGCGCTTGCCCGGTGGCGAGCTTTCACTGGCCCGACCCGTGGTCCGGAAGGTGGCGAACCCACCTTGAGGACGGGTTCGGCTGACGAAGATTTGAACGAAGGAACAGAATGACCGACCAGACCGAAAAACCGAAGCTTGGCACCCGGCCGCCGCTGGGCCTCAAGCGCACGGTCGAGACCGGCAAGGTGAAGCAGAGCTTCAGTCACGGGCGCTCGAACACGGTTGTGGTCGAGGTCAAGAAGCGTCGCATCCTCGGCCGCCCCGGCGAAGCCGCGCCGGCTGAGACGCCGCCGCCCGCGCCTGTCGCCGAGGCGCCCAAGCCGGCGCCGAAGCCGGCCGCTCCGGCCCCGCAGCCGCGCCGTACTTCTCCGCAGGACGACATCGCTGCGCGCAAGGAGATGCAGGCCCGCCTGCTGCGCGAGGCGGAAGAAGCCCGCATGGCGTCGCTCGAGGAAGCGCGCCGTCGCGAAGAGCAGGCACGCACCTCCGCGAATGAGGAAGAGCGCCGCCGCGCCGAAGAGAACCGCAAGGCCGAAGAGGCTGCCATTGAGCAGGCCCGCATCCAGGCTGAGGAAGAAGCTCGCCGGGCTGCCGAAGCGCCCGCCGAACCGGAGCAGCCGGCGCCTGCCGCTGCGCCAGCTCAGCAGCAGGAGGAGCGTCCTGCCATCCGTCGCCCTGCCGGCTTCACGCCGGTGCCGCGCCGACCGGAGCCGGCACGGCCCAGCCGCGGCCGCGGCGATGACCAGCGCCAGCGGGGCAAGCTCACCGTCACCCGCGCCCTTTCGGGCGAGGACGACAGCCGCGCCCGTTCGCTTGCAGCGCTCCGCCGCGCCCGCGAAAAGGAAAAGCGGCACCATATGGAGTCCGGCCCGTCGGCCAAGCAGGTGCGCGACGTGGTCGTCCCTGAGGCGATCACGGTCCAGGAACTCGCTAACCGCATGGCCGAGCGCGGCGCGGACCTGGTGAAAGCTCTCTTCAAGATGGGCTCACCGGTCACGCTGACGCAGACCATCGACCAGGACACGGCCGAGCTGCTCGTCACGGAGTTCGGACATCGCATCAAGCGCGTCAGCGAGAGCGATGTCGACATCGACAGCTCGATCGACGTCGATGCGCCGGAGACGCTGAAGCCGC
>DASVXN010000122.1:0-4192 GCA_036392635.1 Sphingomicrobium sp.
GCGCCTGCGGCCAAGGCACGTGGTCGCGCAGTTCAAGCAGTGGACCGCCCGCGAGCTCGACCTCCAGCGCGAAGCGGCTTCGGCCTCCGAGCTCAAAGAGAATATGGTCGCCGAGCCCGGCTATTATGTGCCGGAGATCGACTGGCGCCGGACGGCGCGCCGGGTGCTCACGCTCGAATGGCTGGACGGCATCAAGCTCAGCGACCGGGATGCATTGATCGAGGCGGGGCAGGATTGCCAGGCGCTTGCCGCGACCCTGGTGCGCGCATTCCTGCGGCAAGCTGTGGTCGATGGCTTCTTCCATGCCGACCTCCACCACGGAAACCTGTTCGCGCTCCGGGACGGACGCATTGCGGCGATCGACTTCGGGATCATGGGGCGGATCGACCGCCGCGCGCGGGTATGGCTCGCGGAAATCCTCTACGGCCTGATCACGGGCGATTACCGGCGCGTCGCGGAAATCCACTTCGAGGCGCAATATGTGCCCGGCCACCATAATGTCGAGGAGTTCGCGACCGCGCTGCGCGCCGCGGGCGAGCCGATCCGAGGTCTTCCGGTCAAGGACATCTCCGTCGGCCGGATGCTCGAGAGCCTGTTCGCGATTACGCGGGACTTCGACATGCCGACGCAGCCGCACCTCCTGCTGCTGCAGAAGACCATGGTGATGAACGAGGGCGTGGCGACCGCGCTCGATCCGGACATCAACATGTGGGAGACCGCCGAGCCGTTCCTGCGCGAGTGGATGCGCTCGGAGCTCGGCCCCGAGGCTTATTACGCCGACCGCCTGATCGAGCTGGTTCGCGCGTTCAAGAAGATCCCTGAGCTGATCGAGCGCATCGACGGTTATTATCCGCCGCTCGGGGCCGCTCCGCCGCCGCCGCCGCTGCCGGAGATCGCCATCATCGAGCATCGGAACTGGGGCGGCTATGCGCTGACCGCAGCGATCGCCGGGGCTGTCGGCGCCGCAGCGGTCTGGCTGCTCGTCTAGCGCCGCTCCACTTCGTGCCGGCCGAAGCCCTCTTCGCCCGGCGGCTTGGCTCGTATCCAGCGAGACGCGAGATATTTCACGCCGACCGTCACCGGCGCTCCCGAATGGCGGGTGCGCGGGTCGGGGCTTCCGTCTGCAAGCGTGTTGGCGAAGACCAGCAGGTCGCCTGCCGTGCCACGCTCGCTGATCCCCAGCTCGTCGAAGCGCGTCTCGCCGCCTGAATAATCGTCGTTGAGCCAGACGAGCGCCGTGAGCACGCGAGGATTGGCCATGCCGGCGATCGCATCGAAATGGGGCCGGTACTCCTGCGTCTCGCCGTAGCGCAGCACCTGGAGCGGCTCGCCGCAGTCGACTGCCGTTCCCGTGGCTGCCGCGATGCGCATGTTAATGGCGCGGACGAACGGCCATTCGCTGACGATCGGAAAGGCCGCCTTGTCGGAGCGGCGGATCGGGTCTTCCACGAAGCGTTGCTCGGCATCGTGGAAGATCGTCGCGCGGCGCATGCGCGGATCCGCGAGCTCGATCAGAAACGCGCATTCCTGAGGGGTGAACAGGGCGTTGACACGTTGCACAAGAGGGTCGGCGCACAAGTCGCGGCTGACGAACTCGCCCGTGGGCCACCCCTGACCGTCGATCGACATGCGGCCGATCAGGTGAAGCTGCTTCGCGGCGATCGGGTCGCGGTCCGACCACCGCTTCAGCATCGCTACGGCTCCCTCCCAGTCTGAAGGAGCGCCAACACCCGAGGCCATCAATCCTGCGAGCGTCCGCGCTGCACCTACGTGGCCAAGGTCCGCGGCTCTGCCGAGGGGCGTCCGCGCGGCCAGTAAATCGCGAGGGACGAACCTTCCCTCGAGCAGCCAAAGGCCTTCGAGCAGGAAGGCTTCAGCGACCTCCTCCTCCTGAGCCTTCTTGAGCACGAGAAGCCCATCCGCAGGCCTGCCCGTCGTGGCGAGCTGCATCGCTTGTTGTGCAGGCGAAAGGATCATCTCTCGACGCTGCGCGGAAGTTCGGGCAATGCGCAAGTCCCATGGCTCGCGTCCTGCTCATCGTCGGCGGCGGCATCGCGGCGTACAAGTCGCTCGAGCTCGTGCGGCTGCTCAAGAAGGCGGGACATTCGGTGACGCCGGTCCTGACCAAGGGCGGCGAGCATTTCGTCACTGCGATGAGCCTCGGCACCCTGGCCGAAAGCCAGGTGCACAGCTCCTTGTGGGAGCTGAAGGATGAGGTCGAGATCGGCCACATCCAGCTCAGCCGCTCGGCAGACTTCGTCCTCGTCTGCCCCGCGACGGCCGACCTGCTGGCGAAAATGGCGTCGGGCATCGCGGATGACCTCGCCACCACGCTGCTCCTTGCCACCGACAAGCCCGTGGTAGTCGCGCCAGCAATGAACGTGCGCATGTGGCTCCACACGGCAACGCAGCGGAACGTCGCTCAGCTGAAGGCGGACGGCATCCGCGTCATCGAACCCGCCGAGGGCGACATGGCGTGCGGAGAGTTCGGGCCTGGACGGCTGCCGGAGCCGCAGGACATCATGGACCAGCTCTCCGACCTCCTCGCGTGACGCTCGCCGGCAAGCACATCATCGTGACCGCAGGGCCGACGCACGAACCGATCGACCCGGTTCGGGTGATCGCCAATCGCTCGTCTGGAAAGCAGGGTTTTGCGATTGCCGCTGCTGCTGCGAACGCAGGCGCGAAGGTGACGCTGGTCGCCGGTCCGGTCGCGCTTGAGACGCCGGTGGGCCTCGACCGCATCGATGTCGAGACTGCCGAGCAAATGGCCGAGGCGGTGTTCGGCGCCTTACCTGCCGACGCCGCGGTGCTCGTCGCGGCCGTAGCGGATTGGCGCGTGGAGCCCTCGCGGACCAAGCTCAAGAAGGGCAGCGGCCCGCCGCAGCTCAAATTCGTCCCGACCCGAGATATCCTGACCGAACTCGGATCGAGCGAGCAGCGCCCTCGCCTGCTCGTCGGCTTCGCTGCCGAGACCGAACATGTCGTCGAGCAGGCCGTCGCCAAGCGCGAGCGGAAGCGGGCCGACTGGATCGTCGCGAACGACGTTTCGGGCGACGTTATGGGCGGTCACCGGAACAGGGTGCACCTGATCACGGGTGCGGGCGTGGAAGACTGGCCGGAGGCTCCGAAGGAGGAGGTTGCGCGGCTGCTCGTCAGCCGTATCGCCGAAGCCCTAGGCTGAACCGCAGGCGCGGCAGCCCGGGTCGGGCGGGATCGTGATCGGCCGCCAGCTGAGTTTCTCGCCTTCGAACAGGTGCAGGCGCCCGGCCTGGTCCTCGCCAACGCCGACGATGCTGTTGATCGCGAGCAGGGCCGCGAAGCTTCCAACAGTTGCAGTCAAGGCGCCGAGCACGCCGAGTTCCGCGCAATTGTCGCAATCGTCGGCATCGAAGGCATTGCCGACGAAGCAGCGATAGCAGGGTTGTCCTCGAAACAGCCCGACCTGTCCCTGGAACTGAACCGCAGCAGCCGAGAGCAACGGGATTCGAAGGCGAACGCAGGCGTCGCTCACCGCCAGCCGAGTGGCGAAATTGTCGCTGCCGTCGATGACGAGATCGTGGGCGTAAAGCAGGCCGGCGGCATTGCCGGCATCGATGCGCTTCTGGATCGGGGTGGCGTCGACGAAGCGGTTCAGGCGGTGCACGAACTGAAGTGCGAGATCCGACTTGGAGTAGCCGGCATCGCGTTCGCGGAAGAGCGGCTGCCGGTGCAGGTTCGACTCATCGACGACGTCCGCGTCGATGATCGTGAGCCGACCGATCCCTGCGCCCGCGAGCGCCGGAATGACGGCGCTGCCGATGCCGCCGGCGCCGACGACTGCAACGCTTGTCGCCTTCAGCTTGCGTTGGCCTACCCCGCCGACCTGAGGCAGGACAATGTGCCGCGCGTAGCGCTCCAGCTCGGCATCGCTGAGGCTCACTGGCCTGTCGATCCAAACCCTCCGGCGCCGCGCGCCGTGTCGCTGAGCTGATCCATCACAGTGAAGCTGGCCTTCAGCACCGGGGCGGGCACCAGCTGGGCAATCCGCTCGCCACGGCGGACCTCGAAGGGCTCGGAGCCGAGGTTGGCGAGGATTACCTTCACCTCGCCGCGATAGTCGTGGTCGATCGTTCCCGGCGTGTTGAGGCAGGTGATGCCATGCTTCAGCGCCAGGCCCGAGCGGGGCCGGACCTGCACCTCGTAGCCCTCC
>DASVXN010000123.1:0-5739 GCA_036392635.1 Sphingomicrobium sp.
GGAAGTCCACGAGGTCGTTGCCGGCCGCAAAATCCTGTCCCTCGCCGCGGAAGGTGATCACGCGGACACTGTCGTCGTTCGCGGCACTCTCGACGGCTTCGGCAAGCGCGGCATACATCGCGATCGTGATGGCATTGCGCCGTTCGGGCCGGGCGAGAGTGACGGAGAGGACTCCATCCGCTTTCTCCACCCGAACATGCTCGCTCATCTGGCTTTCTCCCGAATCGGGTGACGCGCTCGGCCGCACCGGCTATTGGCCGCCCATCCACGAAAGCCGGGGCACACGCAAATCCCATGAAGTTCTTTGCCGATACTGCCGAAATTGCCGAAATTCGCGAACTTGCCGAAACCGGCCTCCTCGACGGCGTCACCACCAACCCCTCGCTCATTCACAAATCGGGCCGTGATTTCCTGGAGGTCGTCAGGGAGATCGCGGGTGTCGTGAAGGGGCCGGTTTCGGCCGAGGTCGTCGCGCTCGACTACGACGGGATGATGCGCGAGGCCGAGGTGCTTCGGAAGATTGCGGACAACATTGCGATCAAGGTGCCGCTGACCCCGGCGGGACTGCACGCGTGCAAGGCGCTGACTTCGGATGGCACGATGGTGAATGTCACCCTCTGCTTCTCGGCGGCGCAGGCGTTGCTCGCGGCCAAGGCGGGCGCGAGCTTCATTTCACCGTTTGTCGGGCGGCATGACGACATCGGCTTCAACGGCATGGAGCTGATCGCCGATATCCGACTGATCTACGACAATTACGACTTCGCGACCGAGATCCTCGTGGCGAGCGTGCGGCACCCTATCCACGTCGTAGAGGCGGCGAAGATCGGTGCCGACGTGATGACGGCGCCGCCCAAGATCATCCACCAGCTGTTCAAGCACCCGCTTACCGAGAACGGCATCGCCTCATTCCTGAAGGACTGGCAGTCGACGGGTCAGAAGATCGTCTGAGGCCAGAAACATGGCCGATTGCTGTTAACCGTTGAGCAACCCTCCGAGGTAACGATTTCTCAAGAGGTCACGCGGTAGGTTCACACCATCCTGCAAGAGGACAACGCAGGGGGCAGAGCTTTTGCGCTGCACTTGGAACCAAGGAGCGAAGACCATGAGCAAGTTTCTGAAGCTGATCAAGAACGAGAAGGGCGCGACCGCCATTGAGTACGGCCTGATTGCGGCTCTCATCGCCGTTGCGGCCATTGGCGCGATGCAGGGCATCGGCAACAAGCTGAACACCACGTTCAACAACGTGTCGAACAAGCTCGTCTAAGACGCGCCAGCGTTCGAGATGAAGGGCGGCGGTGTCGAAAGGCGCCGCCGCTTTTGTTTGTGCGCAAGGGCACGACTAGCGCAGTTGTAGGAAATTAACCGGTCCGGGCGTATCGTCCCATGGTGATGGCGACGGTGATCCCCTTCGAGGAGCGCGCGGTGGCGCGGCTGCGGGAGCGGCTTGGCGCGGCCGAGGAGGCCAATCAGGACCTCATCGCCTTTGCACGCGGCCATGCCGGCGCCGTTTCCTCGATCCATGATGCCGTGCTCGCCGCAATCGACACCGACAGTGTCGAGGCGCTGCTCCACGTGGTGACGCAGGAATGGCCGCTCATTCTCGGGATTGATGCAGTCGCCTTGTCCCTGATCGTCGGCGACCACGGCTTTCGCGCCGACGGCGGCGGGGTCCAGCACGTCGACCCAACCCTCCTTCGCCGCACCATCGATCAGGTCGATGGAGTCCAAATGCGCACGGTGGAGCGCGGACATCCGCTGTTCGGCCCCGCCTGCGACCTGATCCGCGCCGAGGCGCTGGTCAGGATCGACTGCGAGCCGCCGCTGCCGTGCGGGCTGCTTGCACTCGGGCAACGAGCCGAGCTCAGCCTCGACGCTCGCCACGGGTCCGAATTGCTGATGTTCCTCGGCAAGAGTCTTGCGGCTATGATCCGCAAGTGGCTGACGATCCCCCAGGCTTAGCCGATCATCCCGCGCGCTCTCTTGCAGCGCGCTGGTCCTCTCATCTGCAGCACGACCGTCGCCGCTCGGCGCATACGGTGCGTGCCTACACGTCGACGGCGCACCGGCTGATCGACTTCCTCGGGCGCTATCGAGGCGAGACGATCGACGGCGCAGCGCTGACCCGCGTGGAAGCCGCTGACCTTCGCGCCTTTCTTGCCGATCGGCGGGCGGGAGGGCTCGGCGCGGCCTCATCCGCGCGCGAGCTTTCAGGCGTTCGCGCTTTCCTCCGCTATGCCGCCGAACAGCAGGGCGCTGCACCTCATCTGCCGCGAACGCGGGCTCCCAAGCGCCCGCGGACCCTGCCGCGTCCGGCTGCGCCCGACGAGGCGGTGGAGCTCGCCAATGACGCCGCGGAAGCCGCAAGCGCACCCTGGATCGGCGCGCGCGATCTCGCCATCCTGCTCCTCCTCTATGGCTCCGGCCTTCGCGTCGCGGAGGCGATGTCGCTGACGGCCGATTTGCTCCCGCTCGGCTCGACGCTTCGGGTGACCGGCAAGAGAGCGAAGACCCGTGTCGTGCCCGTTGTCCCAGCAGTGCGGCAGGCCATCGAGGATTACGTCCGCCAATGCCCCTATCCGCTGCGCGGACCGGTGCCGCTGTTCGTCGGCGCGCGGGGAGGGCCCCTCAACGCGGACCTGGTGCGCCGCTCGGTCGCGGCGGCCCGCAAGCGGCTCGGCTTGCCCGATACGCTGACTCCGCATGCGCTTCGGCACAGCTTTGCGACCCACCTGCTGGCGCGCGGCGCGGATTTGAGATCGCTGCAGGAACTGCTCGGCCACGCGAGCCTGTCGTCCACGCAGATTTACACGGCAGTGGACGCGGCGCGACTCTTGGATGTCTATCGCCACGCCCACCCCCGTGCCTGAGCAGAGGCCCAGAACCGCACCGCGTGCGGTCGTGTGGTTGGAACGCAAAGCAAGCTGTCGCGGCACGTCGGAAAGTGGGGTAACCGCCGTGCCGCGACGAGAACCTTGCTAAACTCCAGCGGTAAACCGAAAGCTAAATAACCGTTTTGGCTGGAGGTGTTTGAGGCCAGGCAGGGGGCAGTTCGTGCCAGTTCGGATCAATTACGTGTGCGCTGCTCGATCGCGTCCCAGATTTTGCCTGCGATGTCCGTGCCGTCGAACTTGCTGATCGCGACGATCCCGGTCGGTGACGTCACGTTGATCTCGGTCAGCCACTTGCCGCCGATGACGTCGATGCCGACGAAGAGGAGGCCCCGGCGCCTGAGCTCCGGTCCGAGCGTCGCGCAAATCTCTTGCTCGCGTGCCGTCAGCTCGGTCTTCGCCGCGGTCCCGCCGACCGCCAGGTTCGACCGGATCTCGCCCTCGCCGGGGACACGGTTGATGGCGCCCGCGACCTCGCCGTCGACGAGGACGATCCGCTTGTCGCCCTGGCTGATCTCCGGGATGAAGGCCTGCACGACGTGCGGCTCGCGATAGGTCTGGTTGAAGAGCTCCATCAGCGAGGCGAGGTTCTGCCCATCGCGGCCGATCCGGAAGACGGAGCCGCCGGCAAACCCGTGCAGCGGCTTGATCACGATGTCGCCATGCTCCGCGAGGAACTTGCGAGCGGCACCGAGCGAGCGCGTCACCATCGTCGGGGGCATGAACTGGGCGAAGTCGAGGACCCACACCTTCTCCGGCGCATTCCGCACCGACGCAGGGTCGTTGACCACCAGAGTCTCGCCCTGGATGCGCTCGAGCAGGTGCGTCGCCGTGATGTAGCCGAGGTCGAACGGAGGGTCCTGACGCATCAGCACGACATCGACATCGCGGCCGAGGTCGAGGATCGAGAACTCGCCCAACTGAAAGTGGTCGCCGGCTACGGCCTGGACGCTAACGGCATGAGCGCCCGCGTAGAGCCGGCCACCTTCGAAGGTGAGATCCTCCGCGAGGTAATGGTAGAGCTCGTGCCCGCGCTCCTGCGCTTTGAGCATCAGCGCGAAGGTTGAATCGCCCGAGATGTTGATGTGCTGGAGCGGATCCATCTGGACGGCGACGCGGAGGCTCATGGGCGTGAGCCTCTAACGGACAACAGCCGATGCGCACAGTCCTGGGTCGAGACCGGCACTCAAGCCGGCGTGAGGCTCCGGCCGAAGGCCGCTCCGACTTCGCCGAGCATCCGTTGTTCCTCGTCCTCGTAGCGGGGAGAGAAATGGAAAGGCTCGAGCCGACGGACAGCCGCGGCTCGCGCGATCTCGCCGGTTGCCCGTGTTGTGAGGTGGGCGCGTTCGCGCGCCTGGTCGGCGTCGGCGGCTGAGAACCGTGCTTCGAGAAAGAACAAGTCCGCGCCCTCTGCGAGCGCCGCGATGGCCGAACGGTTCGACGGCGTGTCGGCGACATCGGTGACATAGGCGATCTTCTGCCCTGGGCTGATCGCAACCAGCTCCCGCAGCTCGCCGAGCGAGCGTTGGTCCGTCGATGAAAGGCTGATCACCCGTTCGTCGGATGAGTGTGCAAGCACCGCAGCCTTGAGCTCCTGGAGCCAGGGCCCGGTGACAAGCCCCCGCTCTTCAAGGAGGTTCCGCCAGACATTCACGTGAACGGGTTCGGAAATGGCGTAACCCAGACACGCACCATGGTGCTCGAGCATCGCAGTCTCGAGCCTCAGGCCGGCGACCTCATTCCACTCGGGGGAGATTGCGAGCGCCTCAGGCTCGAAGCGGTTCTTGAAGCGGAAGCGCGTTGACCGCTCGGGACCATGCGCGCCCACTTCCAGCACGTCGAATGCGAGATCGGTGTCATAGCGGTCGACGAGGTCCCAGTCGTAGCCTTTAAGCTTGTGGCCCACACACGCCGCGATGCCCGGCGGACCGAAGATCTGGAGCCGCTTCTCCCTGCCGACGTGCACCCGCAACAGCGCGTCGAAGCCGATGAAATGGTCCATGTGCATGTGGGTCACGAAAAGGTGACTGATGCGCAGCAAGTCCCGCGTGCTGAGGGGCGAAAGGTCGCCCGCGTCGAACAGCAGAGCCTCGCGCCGGTGCAGCATTTGCACGAACAGGGCCGGATCGCCGAACCGGCCATTCACGAGCCTGGCATGGAGCAGCGGTCGCATCCCAGTCGTAACGCACCGAGACGCCGAGTGTCCGCGTTACGGCTATTGGAAAAAATGCCCGGATCGATTAACATCCATGATGGTTTGACCCATCGCTACGGTGGATCGAAGGAGGGCATGATGCGATCGCTGTTGAAGATCAGTGCCGGCGCGGTTGCGTCGATCGGCCTTCTCGCGAGTTCCACTGTTGCAGTTGCTGCGGCGCCTGCGCCGATTGTGCATGCCGGATACCAGGCGCCCAATGCCTGGCTGATGCTGACCGCTCTCAGCCCGTCCAGCGCAGGCTTGGTCGGAAGCGCTGCCGCTGTGGCCCAGCCGACCGAGGTCCCGCCGACCGACGCGCCGCCGGCCAATGTGCCGCCGGCCGATGTGCCGCCTCCGCCGCCTCCGCCACCGGTCGTCGCAACCGGCGGCGTGAGCCTTGGCGAGTTGTTGCCGATTGCGCTGTGGTTCGGTCTGATCGCCGTTGCCTTCGCTGCGACGGACGATGGCGGCCGTGAAGCCGCGACCGGAAACCCGAACAGCCCAGCCTGAGCCCCGGTCAGCCCTGCCATACATTTGGCAGGTGCCTGGGCAAGCGCCGCGGAACAACGAACATCGCGTCGATCCGGACGTCGTCGCCAGCACGCATGTATCTGGGCGCGAGCCGCTCGGCCGCCACTGCGACGCGCCGCAGCC
>DASVXN010000124.1:0-2408 GCA_036392635.1 Sphingomicrobium sp.
CACACACCTGATGTCGCCGGCCATGGCTGCGGCGGCGGCCGTGACGGGGCGGCTCACCGACGTTCGCGACCTGATGCGCGACGATCTCGGGGAGCTCGCGGCATGACGCCCTTTACGCGCGTCGAGGGCCGCGCCTATCCGCTGCCACTCAGCAACGTCGACACCGACCTCATTATCCCGGCGGTGCACCTCAAGACGATCCGCCGCTCCGGCCTGGGGCGGCATGCGTTCGAGACCCTTCGGCATTCGCCGGGCAACGTGTTCGACGATCCGGTGTACCGCGGCGCGCCGATCATCCTCGCGTTCGACAACTTCGGCTGCGGATCGAGCCGCGAACATGCCGCGTGGGCGCTCGCCGACCTGGGCGTCCGCGCCGTCATTGCGACGAGCTTTTCGGATATCTTCGCAAGCAACGCCTTCAAGAACGGCATTGCTGCGATCGAGCTCGGCAAGGATGCCATCCAGGCGCTGCTGTCCGGCGCAAGTGAGCACAGCATCACCGTGGACCTCGAGCATCAGACGGTCACCTCTGCGGCCGGACATCGCTTCCACTTCGCGATGGACAGCTTCCGCCGCGAGTGCCTGCTCGGCGGCCTCGACGAGATTTCGCTGACGCTCGTCCATGAGCCGGACATTCGGCAATACGAACTTCGAACGGGGACCTGACATGATTGCCGGACCACCTCAGAAGCAGGGCCTCTATGATCCCCGCAACGAGCATGACGCATGCGGCCTCGGCTTCGTCGCGAACATCAAGGGCGAGAAGTCCAACCAGATCATCCGCGACGGCCTGCTCATGCTCGCCAATCTCGACCACCGCGGTGCTCGCGGCGCCGATCCGCTGGTCGGCGATGGCTCGGGCTGCCTGATCCAGATCCCCGACGAGCTGATCCGCGCCTGGGCTGCCGAAAACAATGTCAGCCTTCCCCAGCCGGGCGACTATGCGGTTGCGATGTGCTTCCTGCCGAGGAACGAGGAAGCGCGTGAAGCCGCAGTCGCGCGCCTCGAGCGCTTCATCGGCATCGAAGGCCAAGTGCTGCTCGGCTGGCGCGAGGTGCCGGTCGACACGAGCGGGCTCGGCGAAGCGGTGCACCAGTCGATGCCGGTGATCCGGCAGGCAATCGTTGCGCGAGGCCCTCGGGTCGCCGACCAGGATGCCTTCGAGCGCAAGATCCTTGCGATCCGCAAGCAGACCCAGAATCCGCTGCTGGAGCTAGCCGAGAAGCGCGACCTGCCGGGCCTCGCCGACTTCTACATCCCGTCCTTCTCGACGCGCACCATCGTTTACAAGGGGCTGCTGCTCGCGACGCAGGTGGGGAGCTTCTACACAGACCTCCTCGATCCGCGGACCAAGTCGGCGCTGGCGATGGTCCACCAGCGTTTCTCGACCAACACCTTCCCAAGCTGGAAGCTGGCGCACCCGTTCCGGCTCATCGCGCACAATGGCGAGATCAACACGGTGCGCGGGAACGTGAACTGGATGAACGCGCGCCGGCGCACGCTGGAATCGCCGCTGCTCGGCGCCGACCTCGACAAGATGTGGCCGCTTATCCCGCACGGCCAGTCGGACACGGCGTGCCTCGACAATGCGCTCGAGCTGCTCATCGCGGGCGGCTACTCGTTGCCGCATGCGATGATGCTGCTGATCCCCGAAGCCTGGGCCGGAAATGCCGACATGGATCCGAAGCGGCGCGCCTTCTACGAATATCATGCCGCGCTGATGGAGCCGTGGGACGGCCCGGCGGCGATTGCTTTCACCGATGGCCGCCAGATCGGCGCCACGCTCGATCGCAACGGTCTCCGCCCCGCACGCTTCTGCGTCACCGACGACGACCGCGTGATCATGGCATCGGAAAGCGGCGTGCTGCCGATCCCGGAAGAGAACATCGTCCGCAAGTGGCGGCTTCAGCCCGGGCGCATGCTGCTCATCGACCTCGAGCAGGGCAGCATCGTCGAGGACGAGCAAATCAAGTCGTCGCTCGCTTCTGACCAGCCCTACGGCGATTGGCTGCGGGAGACCCAGTTCAAGCTGGAGGAGCTTCCGGCACCAACGGAACCCGAGTGTGCCGCGCGCAGCCGCGTCGAGCTGGAGCGGACGCAGAAGGCGTTCGGCTATTCGGACGAGGACCTGAAGTTCTTCCTGTCACCGATGGCGCAGACCGGAGACGATCCCATCGGATCGATGGGCACGGACACGCCGATCGCGGCGCTCTCGGCCAAGCCCAAGCTCCTCTACGACTATTTCAAGCAGAACTTCGCGCAGGTGACCAACCCGCCGATCGACCCGATCCGCGAGGCGATGGTGATGAGCCTCGTTTCGATGATCGGCCCGCGTCCGAACCTGCTTGGCCACCATGCCGGCACCCATAAGCGGCTGGAGGTCGCGCAGCCGATCCTCACCGACGAGG
>DASVXN010000125.1:0-4244 GCA_036392635.1 Sphingomicrobium sp.
TGCCCTCGCTCGCCAGCCGCGCGGCGACTTGGAGGAGCAGCGTCGACTTGCCGATACCCGGATCGCCGCCAACCAGCATCGCCGAGCCGGGGACAATGCCGCCGCCGATCGCGCGGTCGAACTCGGCGAGGCCGCTCGGCAAACGCTCCGGCAGCGCGGCCGGCGTTTCAAGCCCGACAAGCGGGATCACGCGTCCGCCACCCTGCAGGTTGTGCTTGGCCGCGAAGATGCTCGACACCTCGGCGCTCTCCTGCACGAGCGTGTTCCACTCGGCGCAGTCGGCGCACTGACCCTGCCAGCGGGAGGAAACGGACCCGCAGGCCTGGCACGTGTATCGGGACTTTGCTTTCGCCATGGCCAGGGCGTAACCGATCCCCTTCTGTTCTCCTAGACCCAAAGGAGCAGCAGCAGGGCAGACCTCCGCGCGACTGCCTGTTATGCCCGCATTATGAACGGCATTAGCCTGGCCCCGATCGGCGTCCTCCTCCTGGTCGCCTGCCTGATCGCGATGCTCTCGCGGCGGCTCGGACTGCCGTACATCGTGGGGCTGGTTGTTGCCGGTTTCATGATCGCCTTCTTGCCGCACAGCCCCGAGCTGCCGCTGTCCCGCGACCTAATCTTCAACATCCTCCTGCCGCCGTTGGTGTTCGAAGCGGCGCTCCAGCTCGACTGGCAGCGTTTCCGCGCGGAGCTTCCGCTCACGCTCACCCTCGCCTTCGCGGGCGTCGCCATTGCCACTGTGACTGTCGCGGCCGGCATGCACTGGATCATCGGCTGGGGCTGGCTTGGCGCGGCGCTGTTCGGAGTGCTGATCGCAGCCACGGACCCGGTGTCGGTGATCGCGTCCTTCCGGGAGATGGGATGCCTGCCCCGCGTATCGATGGTCGTGGAGGCGGAGAGCCTGCTCAACGACGGCGTCGCTGCCGTCGGGTTCGCAGTCCTTCTCTCGGTCGCTGGCGGTGCTTCGCCGGGCGTTGCGAGCGTCGTTCCGGCCTTCCTCTGGACCCTTGGCGGCGGGCTCATCATCGGTCTTGCGGTGAGCCTGGCCATCCTGCTCATCGTCGGGCGAACCGACGATCCGCTGGTCGAGATCACCCTCACGACGATCGCGGCTTACGGGTCGTTCCTGCTCGCCGAGCACTTCCATGCCTCCGGCATCATCAGCACGCTGACCGCTGGCCTGATCGTCGGCGGATTCGGCTGGCAGCGCTTCGTGTCGGAGCAGGGCCGCGAACGCCTCGACAGCGCGTGGGAGTATTTCGCCTTCCTCGCGAACAGCTTCGTTTTCATCCTGATCGGCATGAGCGTCGCGACCCAGCCTCTTCGCCTGCTTGGATTCACCAGCGCAGGCGTCGCGATCGTCCTCGTCCTGCTTGGGCGCGCAGCAGCCGTTTATCCCGTGTCGGCCCTCTTCACGCGGTCGCGCTGGCGCATCCAGCCGTCATTCCAGCACACTTTGGTTTGGGGTGGCTTGAGGGGCGCGCTGGCGCTTGCGCTGGCATTGACGATCCCGCCGACCGTTCCGGAGCGCGGGCCCATCATCCTGACGGCCTTCGTCGTCGTCGGCTTCTCGATCCTGGTCCAGGGGTTGACCATGCCGTGGCTGATCAAGCGGCTGCAGCTCGACAGACCGGAACAGCAGCAGGGGCAGGTTGCCGCTCAACAAAGCTGAGGCTAGTCGCCGGGCAGTGAGCCTCCTCCCCGAACCGCTGCGCATCGCCGCGTTCCGTTATTATTGGCTGGCGCGAATGACGACGACCATCGCCCAGATGGCGATGGTGATCGTGATCGGCTGGCAGGTCTACGACATCGCGCGCCACACGATGGGGCTGAAGGAAGCGGCGTTTCGGCTCGGCATCATCGGCCTGGTGCAGTTCGTGCCGCTGTTCCTGCTGACGCTCGTCACCGGGTGGACGGCTGACCGGGTCGACCGGCGCTGGATCGTCCGCTGCTCGGTCGCGCTGGAGCTCGGATGCGCGGCGGCCCTTGCCTGGTTCGCCTATCGCGGCACGACGACGCTCTTCATTCTCTACACCGTCGCAGCGCTCCTCGGCGTGGCCCGCGCCTTCGCGGGGCCGGCGCTCGGGGCGCTTGCGCCCAACCTCGTGCCGCGCGAGCTCCTGCCGCGAGCGATCGCGCTGTCGACCATGTCATGGCAGGTCGGTGCGATCCTTGGCCCACCGATCGGCGGCTACCTTTACGCGATCGGCCCCTTCGCGCCCTATGCCGCGAGCGCGGCGCTGTTCGCCATCGCGTTGCTGGCGCTGCTTGCATTGCCGCCAGTCCCGCGCACTGCAATCGCGCGAGGGATCAACCCCTGGGCGCAGATGGTGCAGGGGCTGCATTACGTCCGCCACAATCGGCTCGTGCTGGGCGCGATCAGCCTCGACCTGTTCGCCGTCCTGCTCGGCGGTGCGACGGCCATGCTCCCTGTGTTCGCGCGTGACATCCTGCATGCGGGTCCAGAGGGTCTCGGCCATCTCCGCGCCGCTCCTGCGCTCGGCGCAACGCTGACTGCGGCGTTCTTTTCTTTTCGCCCTTTGAAAGAGGATGTCGGAGCCAAGATGCTCGTCGCGGTGGCTGTCTTCGGAGCAGCGACGGTGATCTTCGGCTTCTCGCGGTCGATGCCCCTGTCCTTGCTGTGCCTGGCGCTGCTCGGGTCGGCGGACACCTTCTCCGTCTACGTTCGCCAGTCGCTCATTCAGCTCTACACGCCGGACGAGATGCGCGGCCGCGTCGGCGCGGTCTCATCTTTGTTCATCTCGGCATCCAACGAGCTTGGCGAGGCCGAGTCGGGCTTCCTCGGCGCGCTGATCGGACCGGTCGCGGCAGTCATCGCCGGCGGCGTCGGCGCGATCGGCGTGGTTCTGCTCTGGTCCTGGTGGTTCCCCGAACTGCGGCTTGCAAAAAGTTTCGAAGCACCCGATTTGCGCACCGCACAATCGCAGGAGAGCTGAGGCATGAAAGCCGCCAATATCCTCGAGACCATCGGCAACACCCCGCACATACGCATCAACCGGCTCTTCGGCGACCGCGCCGAAGTCTGGATGAAGTCGGAGCGGGCCAATCCCGGCGGCTCGATCAAGGACCGCATCGCGCTCTCCATGATCGAAGACGCGGAACGCTCCGGCAAGCTTCAGCCCGGCGGGACGATCATCGAGCCGACTTCGGGCAACACCGGCATCGGCCTGGCGATGGTTGCGGCCGTGAAGGGCTACAAGCTCATCCTGGTCATGCCCGACAGCATGAGCATCGAGCGCCGTCGGCTGATGCTCGCTTATGGTGCGGAGTTCGTGCTCACGGACCGCGCAAAAGGCATGACCGGTGCGGTCGACCGTGCCAATGAGCTGGTCGCATCGACGCCCGGCAGCTGGATGCCGCAGCAGTTCGACAATCCCGCCAACGTCGAGATCCATCGCCAGACGACGGCTCAGGAAATCCTGCGCGACTTCGGCGACCAGCCGCTCGACGCGATCATCACCGGCGTCGGCACCGGCGGTCACATCACCGCCGTCGCCGAAGTGCTGAAGCCCGCCTGGCCGAACCTCAAGGTGTTCGCCGTCGAGCCGGCGCTCTCGCCGATCCTCAACGGCGGTCCTCCCGGGCCGCACCCGATCCAGGGCATTGGCGCCAACTTCATCCCGAGCATTCTCAAGACCGACATTCTCGACGGCGTCATCGACGTCGACGCGAACGAGGCCAAGGAGATGGCTCGCCGCGCTGCTCGTGAGGAGGGCATCCTGATCGGAATGTCTTCCGGCGCCGCGCTTGCCGCGGTGGCGCAGAAGCTGCCGGAATTGGGCGACCGTCCGCGCGTCCTCTGCTTCAACTACGACACGGGCGAGCGCTACCTTTCGGTCCCCGACTTCCTGCCCGCTGAAGAGGCTTAAGGCACCGATAACCCTCTTCATTCGCCGGGCGGTTAACTCGGCGCTGTAAGACTTCACCAACATCGCGCGACACCTGTTCGTGCGGGGGCAAGGTGGAGTGTTATGCGTCGGACAATCTTCGGCAGACCGCCGGAAGTAGAGCTACAGGCACCCGCGCGCGCGCTCGCGCGGGAAGCGGTGCTGTTCGACGTCCGGGACAATAGCGAAAGCGCCGACCTGACGCTCGCCGAGCGGCGGCTCGGAAGCTGGACCTATGCTCCCTGGCTGGTGCTTGCCGGCCACCTGATCATCGCGATCAGCTTCCTCTTCCAGCTCAGCCCCGCCGACAGCGCGGTGTCGATGGCAAGCATCGTC
>DASVXN010000126.1:0-2712 GCA_036392635.1 Sphingomicrobium sp.
GAGGAGCGGCTGCGATGGCTGTCGGCATGGACGATCCACCACGCGAACCACATTCGGGAGAGCAAGGACGGGCTGAAGGTCGGCGGGCACCAGGCCAGCTGCGCTTCCATGACCGCGATCATGGCAGCGCTCTACTTCCACGCGCTCGGGCCGAACGATCGCGTCGCCGTGAAGCCGCACGCGGGCCCGGTCCTCCACGCGATCCATTACCTCCTCGGCTCGCAGTCGCGCGAGGCGCTCGAAAACTTCCGCGCTCTCGGCGGCGCTCAATCCTATCCGAGCCGAACCAAGGACAAGATCCCGGTCGACTTCTCCACCGGCTCGGTGGGTCTCGGCGTGGCGGTCACCCTCTTCGCGAGCCTCATCCAGGATTATCTCAGCGCCCACGGCTGGCTCGACGAAGCTGACCGAGGGCGGTTCGTGGCGCTGATCGGCGACGCCGAGCTCGACGAGGGCAACATCTACGAAGCGCTCATCGAAGGCGCGAAGCACGACGTCCGCAACCTTTGGTGGATCGTCGACTACAATCGCCAGAGCCTCGACGCGACCACGGCCGACCGCATGTTCGATCGCTTCGACGAGATCTTCGCAAGCTGCGGCTGGCGGGTGGAGACGCTCAAATACGGCAAGCTGCTGGAGGCGGCGTTCCGCGAGGAAGGCGGCGACGCGCTCCGGCAGTGGATCGATCAGGCGAGCAATGCCGATTATGCCGCGCTGACTTACCTCGGCGGCATGGCGTGGCGGGAGCGACTGCTGGCGGAGGCGCCGGACACCCGACCAATCGTCGACCGCCGCAGCGACGATGATCTCCAGCGGCTCATGACCAACCTCGCCGGGCACGACATCGAGAGCATGATCGAGGCCTTCGATCGCTGCGACGACGACCAGCCCACCCTGTTCATCGCCTACACGATCAAGGGCTTCGGCTTGCCGTTCGCCGGGCACAAGGACAACCATGCCGGCCTCATGAACCCGACACAGCTGGCTGCCCTGCGCGACGCGATGGGCGTTCGCGAGGGGCATGAGTGGGAGCCGCTCGAAAGCATCGGCGACAATGCCCGCACCGGCGTCGAGGCGCTGCTCGATCGCATCAGGATCGCGCGGGAGAAGCGCAGCAGGTCGTTCGGGACGGTGACGGTGCCGGCACTTCCGGCGCCCTCGGGTGAAGAGCAGTCGACGCAGGCGGCCTTCGGGCGGATCCTGCTCGAGCTTTCGAAGACCGGCGGCGAGCTTGCGAACAGGATCGTCACGACCTCGCCGGACGTGACGGTCTCGACCAACCTCGGGGCCTGGGTGAACCAGCGCGGCCTCTTCCGCCGGAGCGAAATGCCCGACGTATTCGCCCAGGCAAAGATTGCTTCGGCACAAAAATGGAGCGGCGGCAACAACGGGCAGCATATCGAGCTGGGCATCGCGGAAAGCAACCTGTTCCTGATGCTTGCCGCCGCGGGCCTTTCCGGCGACCTGTTCGGAACTCGCCTGTTCCCCGTCGGCACCGTCTACGACCCGTTCATCGCCCGCGGCCTCGATGCGCTCAACTACGCTTGCTACCAGGACGCGCGCTTCCTGCTGGTGGCGACGCCGAGCGGCATCACCCTCGGCCCGGAAGGCGGCGCTCACCAGTCGATCAATCCGCCGCTGATCGCGCTCGGTCAGCCGGGCCTGCGCCATTACGAGCCAGCCTTCGCCGACGAACTTGCGGCGATGATGCAGGAGGCGTTCCGGCTCATCGACGATCCGGACGGCGAGAGCACTTATCTGCGGCTGTCCACCCGCAGCGTTCAGCAAGTCGACCGAACTGATGACAATTGGCGAGAAGGCGCGCTCAAGGGCGGCTACTGGCTCCGCGAGCCGGGCCCTGGGGCCGAGGCGGCGATTGTCGCCATGGGTGCCGTAATGCCTGAAGCGCTCGCGGCGTGCGAGGAACTGCGCCAGGATGTGCCGGGGCTCGGCCTGCTCAGCGTGACCTCGCCCGACCTCCTTCACCGCGGCTGGACCGCCGGGCAGGCGAACCGCTGGCGAGGCGGGCGGAGCGCCAGCCATGTCGAGCAGCTGCTGTCGCGGCTCGCGCCCGGCGCCGGTCTGGTGACCTTGGCCGACGCCGCACCGGCATCCCTGTCATGGCTCGGCGGAGTCCTCGGTCAGCGGGTCGCGCCGCTTGGCGTCGAGAAGTTCGGCCAGACCGGCAGCCTTGCCGATCTCTATGCCACTTACCGGCTCGACGGCGACGCCATCACCGAGGCTGTTGCCGAGCTATTGTTGCCCGCCTAGAGGCGCGTTCATGGCCGGGCGTTATTTCGACGAGTGGCAGGTTGGCGACAAGGTTGCGCACGCGATTACGCGTACCGTGACGGAGACGGACAACGTCCTCATCACGACGCTGACCCATAATCCGCAACCGCTTCACCTCGACTACGAAGCGGCGGCCGCGACCGAGTTCGGCAAGCCGCTCGTCAATTCCTGCTTCACTTTCAGCCTGATGGTCGGGGTCAGCGTGCACGACACGACGCTCGGCACGCTTGTGGCCAATCTTGGCTACGACAAGCTGACCTTCCCCAATCCGGTGTTCACCGGCGACACGCTTCGCAGCGAAAGCGAATGCGTAGCGCTCCGGGAAAGCAAATCCCGTCCGAACGCCGGCATTGTCACCTGGGCCCACCGCAGCTTCAACCAGCGCGACGAACTCGTCTGCGAATGCACGCGGACGGCCCT
>DASVXN010000127.1:0-2327 GCA_036392635.1 Sphingomicrobium sp.
CGGACTGCGGTCGCGGCGTGATCGTCCCCACCTCGACGAAGCCGAAACCAAGCGAGAGCATCTGCTCCGGAACCTCGGCATCCTTGTCGAACCCGGCGGCGAGACCCACCGGCGAAGGGAAGTCGATCCCGGCCACTCTCGTCCTCAGCGATGGCGGGAAGTCCGGCGGCCGGTGCGCGGGCATCAGCCGCAGCGCCCTTATGGTCGCGCGATGCGCGCGTTCGGCCTCGACGGCAAAGGCAAGTGGCCGGATGACGGGATAGAAGCGCACGCTCCGCCTGTGTCATCCGCGACTTTCCTAAGCAATGGAGCGGTTGAGTTTCGAGGGGCAACGCACTAAATCCTACCAAACAACTCCGAATTGCTCTGATGCGCCTTAGCCACCTTGCCGATTATGCGGTCGTCCTGATGACCGCCGCCGCTCGCCGGCCCGTCGACGCTCGCCTGAGCGCGACCGAGCTGTCGGCCGAGACAGGCGTGCCGCTGCCAACGGCGCAGAAGCTGATGGGTCAGCTTGCCGCTTCAGGCTTGCTGAGGAGCGCTCGTGGAGCTGCGGGCGGCTACTCGCTCGCCAAACCCGCAGGGGAGATCAGCCTCGCCGACATGGTCGAAGCAGTCGAAGGGCCGATCGCTATGACGGTCTGCTCGGGCCACGAAGGTCCGTCAGACTGTGCGCTCGACGCGCATTGCCGGGTGAAGCCGCACATGGGCGTCGTGGGCAGCGCCGTGCGCAGCGCGCTCGGGGCTGTGTCGCTGACGGAGCTCGCCCGATGACCGATCGCGTGACCGACACCGTCCGCAACCGCGAGGCGCACGATGCGGCCGAGAAGCTTGCCGAATACGAGTGGGGCTTCGTTTCCGACGTCGAGCAGGAGTTCGCGCCCAAGGGACTCAGCGAAGACACGGTCCGCTTCATCTCGGCGAAGAAGAACGAGCCGGAGTGGATGCTCGACTGGCGCCTGAAGGCCTATCGCGCGTGGCTCGAGATGGAGGAGGTCAGCTGGGCCAAGCTCGACATCCCGCCAATCGACTATCAGGACGCTTATTATTACGCGGCGCCGAAGGCGAAGCCGAAGCTCGCCTCTCTAGATGAGCTCGATCCCGAAATCCGCCGCACATACGAGAAGCTCGGCATCCCGATCGAGGAGCAGAAGGTACTCGCCGGCGTCGAAGGGGCGCGCAAGGTCGCGGTCGACGCCGTGTTCGACAGCGTTTCCGTGGCGACGACCTTCCGCGACGAGCTGAAGAAGGCGGGGGTCATCTTCCTCAGCATCTCCGAAGCGATCCGGGAGCATCCGGAGCTGGTGCAGAAGTATCTCGGCTCGGTCGTTCCGCAGCGCGACAATTACTTCGCCTGCCTCAACAGCGCGGTTTTCTCCGACGGTACCTTCGTCTACATCCCTGAGGGCGTTCGCTGCCCGATGGAGCTGTCGACCTATTTCCGCATCAATGCGGAGAACACCGGCCAGTTCGAGCGCACCCTGATCGTCGCCGACAAGGGCAGCTACGTGAGCTACCTCGAAGGCTGCACCGCACCGATGCGGGACGAAAACCAACTCCACGCCGCCGTGGTCGAGATTTTCGCCCACGAGGACGCCGAGGTGAAATACTCCACGGTCCAGAACTGGTACCCCGGCGATGCCGAGGGCAAGGGCGGCATCTTCAACTTCGTAACGAAGCGCGCGCTCTGCTCCGGTGACCGATCGAAGGTCAGCTGGACCCAGGTCGAAACCGGCAGCGCGATCACGTGGAAATATCCCAGCTGCATCCTGAAAGGCGACGGCAGCGTCGGTGAATTCTACTCGGTCGCCCTGACCAACAACCGCCAGCAGGCCGACACCGGCACCAAGATGATACACATCGGCGCCAACACGCGCTCGACGATCGTCTCCAAGGGTATCAGCGCCGGCAAGTCGAACAACACTTATCGCGGCTTGGTCCGCGTGCTCCCGCGCGCCGAGAACGTCCGCAACTTCACCCAGTGCGACTCCCTGCTGCTAGGCAGCGACTGTGGCGCGCACACGGTTCCGTACATCGAGGTGAAGAACCCGACCGCGACGATCGAGCACGAAGCGACGACCTCGAAGATCAGCGAGGACCAGCTGTTCTACGCCATGAGCCGCGGTCTCGATCAGGAAGCTGCGGTAGCCCTCATCGTCAACGGCTTCGCCCGCGAGGTGCTGAAGCAGCTCCCCATGGAGTTCGCCGTCGAGGCGCAGAAGCTGCTCGGCATCAGCCTCGAAGGGAGTGTTGGATGATGCCATTGTTGATGCTTGCGGCGGCATCGGCCGACCTCGACGCGCTCGATCAGGCGGTCGCCAAGTGTG
>DASVXN010000128.1:0-5184 GCA_036392635.1 Sphingomicrobium sp.
GAGTCGATCGCCACCATCCACCATGCGCTCGAGCGCGGGGTGAACTTCCTCGACACCGCCGACATGTACGGCGTCGGAAGGAACGAGGAGCTGGTCGGCAAGGCGATCCGCGACCGCCGCGACCAGGTGTTCCTCGCCACCAAATTCGGCAACGTCCGCGGGCCCAATGGCGAGTTCCTTGGGGTGCGAGGCGATCCCGAATATGTCCGGTCCGCCTGCGAAGCTAGCCTCCAGCGGCTCGGGGTCGAGGTGATCGACCTCTATTACCAGCACCGCGTCGATCCGAACGTGCCCATAGAGGACACGGTCGGCGAGATGTCGCGGCTTCAGCAGGAAGGGAAGGTTCGCTTTCTCGGTCTGTCCGAGGCGGCGCCCCGCACCATCCGCGCCGCTCATTCGACAGCACCCATCACCGCGGTTCAGACCGAGCTGTCGCTGTGGAGCCGGGACGCGGAGGCGGAAGTCATCCCGACCGTCCGTGACCTTGGCATTGGCTTCGTCGCTTATTCGCCGCTCGGCCGTGGGTTCCTGACCGGTCAGTTCAAGTCGCCGAATGACTTCCCTGCCGACGACTTCCGCAAGAACCATCCACGCTTCCAGGGCGAGAACTTCAGGAAGAACCTGCAGCTCGTCGAAGAGGTCGAGCAGATGGCCCGCGAGAAGGGCTGCACGACCGCCCAGCTGGCCCTGGCCTGGGTGCTGGCGAAGGGTGAGGACATCGTTCCGATCCCCGGCACCAAGCGCATCCGCTACCTCGACGACAATATCGGAGCACTCGAAGTGAAGCTCACCGACGAGGACCTGAAGCGGCTGGACGACATCCTGCCGCCGGGCGCCGCTGCCGGGCAGCGTTATCCCGAACAGAGCATGGCGACGGTGAACCGCTAGGCGCCGTGCTTGCGCATCCAGATGGCGAACAGGTCCGGCCACTCCGACCCTGACTGGTCGCGCGGGATATGAAGGCCGAAGCCATGACCCGTTTCCGAGAAGACGTGGAGCTCGGCCGGCACGCCCGCCTTCCAGCACGCCTCCGCCCAGCGAAAGCTGTGCCAGACGGGCACCGTATTGTCCGCGGCACCGTGGACGAGGAAGGTCGGCGGCGTGTTCTTGCTGACGTGAAGCACGGGTGAGCGTGCGTCGATCTCCGGCTGCGGCGGCGGCGAGGGATAGAACATCCGCGTCGCGTCATAGTGCGTTGCCGGATCGGACAGCGTGACGACCGGATAGACGAGGCCGAGGAACGTCGGCCTGGCGGACAGCTGGTCCGCGGCGTCGACAGGCTTGTAGAGTGGCTGATCGTACGAGACGGCGAGGTCGGCGGCGAGGTGGCCGCCGGCCGAGAAGCCGATCACGCCAAGACGCTCCGGGTCGATCTTGAACTCCGCGGCGCGCGAGCGGATCAGCCGCATGGCGCGCTGCGCGTCCTGGATGGCAACGAGCCCGCGGTTGGCCCAGCCTTCGCCGGGCAGGCGATACGTCAGAACGAAGACAGTCGTCCGTTCGGCGTTGAAGCGCTCTGCGACGTCGAGGCCCTCGTTCTGCACGGACAGGAACTGATAGCCGCCGCCCGGCAGCGAGAGGATGGCCGAGCCGTCGGCGCGGGCAGGGCGGAAGACATGGACTTCCGGGAAGGGGACGCCGCGCACCCACAGCTCGCGGTTGGGCGGCGGCACGTTCATGGTCCAGTTCGGCTGGATCTTGGCCTTGGGCGCTCCGCCCGGCGGGGTTCCGGGCCAAAGGGGGAAGCGTTCCCTGGCCGGCCAGAAGGGAGCTGCCGGATCGCCGGCGAACGGAGTCGGCGGCATGTCCTGAGCCTTAGCCGCTGCGCCGGCAAGCAGGGCAAGGCCGCCGCCGAGAAGTGTTCTCCGTTCGATGCTCACGCTCACTCCCTTGCTGTTAATGCCGGACGACCTGTCCGCCCTTCATGACGAACCGCACATGCTCGACGGCGGAGACGTCGCGGGTTGGGTCGCCATCGACTGCTACCAGGTCGGCCAACAATCCCGCGCGCACCGCCCCGCGATCGTTGAGATGAAGGATGCGGGCGTTGCCCGAGGTCGCTGATACGAGCACCTGAGCCGCGGACATTCCGGCTCGCTGCATCGCCTCCATCTCGAGCCAGTTCTGGCCGTGGGTGAATACACCCACGTCGCCGCCCATGCAGATCGGCGCGCCCGCCTGCATCGCCAGGCGGAACGAGCGGCGGTTCTCCTGCACGCTCTGGGGCGCCGGTTCCTGTCCGCTCCAATGCTCGAAGTAGCGGGCGTAGGCTTCCGACGCACCGAGCGTCGGACACAGCGCCACGCGCTTCGCCGCCATCGCCTTGAACACTTCCGCGGTGCCGCCGTAGCCGTGCTCGATCGTGTCCGCGCCCGCCCGCACGGCGCGCATCATGCCTTCCGGCGTCGTCGCGTGAACGGCAACGAGGCGGCCAGCGTCGTGGGCGGCGGCGACCCCGGCGTCGAGCTCGGCCTGGCTCAGCGTCGGCCGGCTCGGCTCGCCCTTGCCCCAGTGGTAGTCGGCATAGAATTTGATGAGTGTCGCTCCGCCGGCGATCTGGTCGCGAACGGCGCGGACGGTCTCGTCCGCGCCGGCAACCTCCTGCGCACCCTGCGGCACGGGCACGCCCGGTTCGAAGCCCTTCGGCCCGTAGGCACCGCGGGCGACGATCGCCTTCGTAGCAACGATCAGGCGCGGGCCGGGGACGATGCCCTGGTCGATGGCCTGCTTCAGGCCAACGTCGGCGAAACCCGCGCCTTCCGTTCCGAGATCGCGTTCAGTGGTGAAGCCTGCCTCTAGGGTCTTGCGCGCGTGCACAACGGCGCGCGCCGTGCGCAGCGCGAGAGGCTCGTGGAGGACCTGATCGTCCCACAACGTCTCGTTGTAGGGATGAAGGAAGAGGTGGGAGTGACCCTCGATCATGCCCGGCATCAGGGTGGTGCCGGGGAGGTCAATAATGCGCGCGCCGGGGGGAACGGCAATGTCGACGCCCGTTGCGCTGATCTTGTCATTTTCGACAAGAACCGACCAGCCCTGGTGCGCTTGCGGGTTCACGCCGTCGAACACTCGGGCAGGGCGAAGAAGGAGGGTCTCGGCCACCGCCGGTGATGCCGCCAGGAAAGCCGCGAGCAGCGCCGCAACCGGGCGAAACGCAGCTAATGCAGCGACGCTAGGCGCCTGGAGGCGTCGATGCCGGGCGATGCGGCGAAGAGAGGGAGGAGAGACGCGGCGGGCCATGGCGACTGTGGAACACAGAAGCACCGCAATAGGGAAGAGGGTTTCGGCAGTACCGGCGAGCCAGGCCACAGCACTACCTGTCGTTAACATTCCTTTAAATCGCTCCGTCTGTTATCAACTGTAGCGCCCCCTCGAACGGGAGATGGTTGATGAGGAAGGCCTTGTTTTCGCTTGCACTCGTCGTTTCCACAGCGACGGCAGCCCAGGCCGCGGGTGTCGGTCCTCCCATCGCTTATTCCATCGGCCGCGAGGTTTACCTCTCCACTGCCGACGGCTCGAGCATCCGTCTTCTCTACACAGGCGCAAACCGGACGAGCATCTTCGGCGTGCAGCTGAAGCCTGGCGGCGGGGAAGTCGCTTTCGAGGAGACTGCCTGCTGCTCGATGCCGAGCTCCAGCCAGCTCAAGGTCGTCAGGTTCGACGCCAACGGAACGCGCCTCGGAACCGCGGCCGTCACCGTGTGCGGCCGGGTCTCGGGAACTGCTTATCACCCGACCGACGGCAGCCTGCTGTACGCAAGCACCTGCAACCAGCCGCTCATGCGGCTGGATACGGCAACGATGGCAACCAGTCCGGTGGGCGTACCGCATCGGGTGAGCAAGGCGAGTTGGCTGCCTAACGGCACCGAGTTCATCTACGCGGCAGCCGCCAAGATCTGGCGGGTAGCGACCGCAAACCTCGGGTCACCGTCCGCGGTCGCGAGCGCCGACTGCGTCCAGAGCCTGGACGCGGGAAACTCGACCGATCGCGCGCTCTGGACGGACGGCTGCGCCGGTACGCTGAACCTGCTCAACCTCTCGACCGGTCAAAGTTCGGCTCTACGACAGGGGAGCAATGCCTCCTTTTTGCCGGACGACGCGGAATATGCCTACCTGTCTCCGCAGGCGCGGTCGGGCGGTTATCTGCTGATCAGCAAGACCGATGGATCGGGGACGCAGACGAGGATTGGTTCACAGGCCAAGTATACGGCGGTGGATTGGCGCAAGTAGGCTGCAGTACCTCCGACCGCAGGCCATGGCTGACTTAGTGCTTTAGGAGCTTGGCCCGAACGGCGCGGAGTTCGGCCCATCTCGGCGCCAGTTTCAGTGCGGCATCATAGTGGGTCAGCGCAGCCTTACGCTTCCCTTGAGCGGCGAGTGCGTCACCCCAGTATCTGTGCGGGTCTGCCCAGTTCGGCGCAAGCTCGGCGGCTCTGGCATAGCGGCGCTCGGCACCTGCGAAGCGGCGTTGGCTTGCAAGCAGCCGCGCCCAGTCAACATAGGCGCGCGCGAGACGAGGCCCTTGCCGGACAGCTTGCGCGTACCATCGTTGCGCCGCGGGCGCGTCGCCCTGCCGCTCTGCGATAAAACCCCGCACGCGCAGGCATTCGTAGCAGTTGAGCGGAGAAGGCTGGATCATTGCTTCCGCTTCGGGAAGATGGCCCAGGAGGGCCAGTGCCCGGGCCCTCAACGGACGCCCGTTGGTCCGAAATGCCGTCCTTGTCGCGGGCTCCTTCGGTCCCGGCTTCAGCCGTTCGGCCAACAGCCTGTCGTAGGTGGCGAGCGCCTGAGCAAGCGCTGCTCCGCCGCCGCCCACGACTTGAGCCCGCAAGCGGCCGATGGCGGTACGGAACAGGGTTTCGGCAGGCGTGTCGTCGGGGAGCGGTGGAACGTTCACATCGAACCATGGGTCATGCCTGTACAAGCGCGAGTTCATCCGATTGAGTACCGCCTGCTGGGCTGCGATCGCGGTGTTCACGGAAGAGAGGCAATCTGCTGCTTCGAAGTCAGCCTTGGGGTCAGGGATGGACCCGGCAGCCCCGCCTTTCATCGCGCAGGTGAGCTGGACCGCAAGTCTCGCATCATACTCGCGACTGTCCTGAACCCGCGCTGCACGACGGAAAGCGTCGACGGCCTCCTGTTCACGACCAAGGGTCAGGTACGCCTGTCCGAGATTTGAATAGAGGGG
>DASVXN010000129.1:0-1983 GCA_036392635.1 Sphingomicrobium sp.
CGAGCTCGCGGAGATCATCGAACCGGACTGCGCCGGCCAGGGCAGCCAGGCGCGTGCGGCGCTGCTGATCGAGCGGCTGGACGAGCTTGCCACTAGGAGCGGTCTTTCGCTTCGTCTCCGCGATCACGGCGTCAGCTTCGATGAGGCGCCGGTGCTTGCGAGAGAAGCGATGAAGCAGACGCGCCTGCTGGTGAACAATCCCTGCGAGATCAGCGAGGCCGATGCGCAGAGGCTTTACGAGGCTGCCTGGTGAGCCGGGATGAGCCGGCGGGAAGATCGGACTTCAAGGTTTGGCGGCGGCTCACGACGCGGTGGGCCGACAATGACGCTTACGGGCACGTCAACAATACGATCTTCTATCAATGGTTCGACAGCGCGGTGAATGCCTGGCTCGTCGAGCAGGGCATGCTCGACATCGAGCGCGGCGACCCGATCGCCCTGGTGGTGAGTACGCGCTGCGACTATTTCGCTCCGCTGGCTTTCCCGCAGGATGTCGAGGTAGGCCTCGCCGTCGCGCAGCTTGGACGATCGAGTATCCGCTATCGGATCGGCGTCTTCGGCACCGGCGAGACCAGCGCTGCCGCCGAAGGTGAGTTCGTGCACGTCGTGGTTGATCGCGCGAGCCGGAAGCCGGTGGCAATCCCGGCCGAATGGCGAACCAGGCTCGAGCTGATCAGCTAGCGCAGATGCGTGCCCTTGCCGCGGCATATTGCTCGGCAAGCAGGTCGACATATTCGGAAGCCGGCCGCACGCGGTCCACGGCTCCGATGCCCTGGCCCGAGCCCCAGATATCCCGCCACGCCTTGGCCTTGCTCGAGCCGTCGGAGCCGAACTTCATCGTGTCCAGATTGCCGGCCGCCAGGTTGTCCGGGTCCAGGCCGGAGTTCACGATCGACGACCGCAGATAATTGCCGTGAACGCCGGTGAAGAGGTCGGAATAGACGATGTCGGCCGCGCCGCTGTCGACGATCGACTGCTTGTAGGCGTCGGGCGCAGTGGCTTCATCGGTCGCAATGAAGGGCGAGCCGACATAGGCGAGGTCCGCTCCCGCTGCTTGAGCGGCCAGCACTGAGGCACCGTTGGCGATGGCGCCCGACAGGATCAGGGGGCCGTCGAACCAGGCGCGGATTTCCTGCACGAGTGCGAACGGCGACCAGCGGCCCGCATGTCCGCCGGCACCGGCCGCAACGGCGATGATCCCATCGGCACCCTTCTCGATGGCCTTACGGGCGAAGCGGTCGTCGATGACGTCGTGGAGCGTGATGCCGCCCCAGCCGTGCACGGCTTCGTTCAGCTCCACGCGGGCTCCGAGCGAGGTGATGACGATCGGCACCTTCCACTTCGCGCACACCTGCATGTCATGTTCGAAGCGGTCGTTCGATCGGTGCACGATCTGGTTGACAGCGAAAGGCGCCGCCGGCCGATCGGGATGGTCGCGGTCCCAGGCGGCGAGCGCCTCGGTGATCTCGTGCAGCCATTCGTCGAGCAGCTCGGCAGGGCGAGCGTTCAGCGCAGGGAAGCTGCCGACAATGCCACTCGTGCACTGGGCGATGACGAGCTTGGGATTGGAGACGATGAACAGCGGCGAGCCGATCACCGGGATGCGCAGGCGCTGAAGAATAAGCGGCAGGCTCATCAGAGGCCGTGATACTCGCGGTACCAGGCCACGAACCGGGGCACGCCCTCGTCAATGGTGGTTTCCGGCTTGAAGCCGTGGTCGCGTTCGATCGCGCTGATGTCGGCAAAGGTCTCCCGCACGTCCCCGGCCTGCATCGGCTGCGGGTCGCGCAAGGCCTTCCTTCCGGTCTCCTGCTCGAGCAGCTCGACCACTCGCATGAGGTCCTCGCTGCGGCTGTTGCCGATGTTGTAAAGCGCGTGCGGCGCCGTGCTTCCGCCGGCCTTTACCTGACTATCGTCGGCCGGAGCCCCGTCGAGGCAAGCCACGACGCCACGGACGATGTCGTCGACGTAGGTGAAGTCGCG
>DASVXN010000130.1:0-6473 GCA_036392635.1 Sphingomicrobium sp.
CGTGCACTGGGTGAAACCCTCGAAGATCTTCGCTTCTACACCAGCGTGATAAACGCCGATCGCGCCCGACACTGCGATCGCCAGCGCAGCCAGCAGCGTCAGCGTCCGAGCGCTGCGGGAGTCTGCCGGCGCGGTGAAGGCGATGAGCGCAAGCACGATCGCCGCGGCATGCGGCCACCGCTGCCAGTAGCACATTTCGCAGGGGTGGAGACCGCCGAGATACTGCGAGCCCAGCGCGCCGCCGAGAAGCGCGAGCGGAAGCAGTAGTGCGATCAGGCGGGCAGCCGCGGCGGCAGAGAAGCTGCCCGAACGCTGCGGGTGGATAGCAACCGCCTGATCCATACTCGCCTTAACGCGACTTCTTGGCCGGCGTTGCCTTCTTCGCCGGTTCGGCCGAAGCCACGGCGACCGACCCGTTGAGGCGCTTCAGAGTGTTCATGGCGTAGTAGAGCTGGAAGTCCTTGACGCCCTTCTTCTCGAGATCCTCAGCCTTGGCGGTGAACCGCGGATCGGGGTTGTTGTCCGCCTCCAGTAGCTTGTCGTCGACTTTCGACTGAGCAAGCAGGTGGCGACGGAGGTCTGACTCGCGAACGACCACCCGGTTCTTATAGTCAGGGTCGCTGAGCTGCGGCACCGGAACGTCAGGGTCGATGCCACCGGCCTGAACCGACCGGCCGGATGGCGTGTAGTAACGAGCCGTGGTCAGGCGCAGTGCGGCCTCAGGGCCGGTCTGGACGACCGTCTGGACCGAGCCCTTGCCGAAGCTCTTCTCGCCCATGACCAAGGCCCGGCGGTGGTCCTACAGCGCACCGGCGACGATCTCCGACGCAGAGGCCGTACCAGCGTCCGTCAAGACGATGACCGGCAGCCCATGGGCAAGGTCGCCCGGACGAGCATAATAGCGTTCGATATCGTCCTTGCTGCGACCGCGCTGCGAGACGATCTCGCCGCTGTCCAGGAAGTCGTCGGCAACATCCACCGCCTGGTCGAGCAAGCCGCCCGGGTTGGAGCGCAGATCGACGATGTAGCCCAGCGGCTTTCCGCCGGTGGCCTTGTCGATGCCGATCAGCGCGGCCTTGGTCTGCTCGCCGACGTTGCCCGTGAAGGTGTTGATGTTGATGTAGCCGATGCCGTCCTTGATCTCCCACTTCACCGGGTGAAGCTGGATGCGCTCGCGGACTAGCGTGAAGTCGAGCGGCTTGTCGCGGCCGCGACGGATGACGGTCAGCTTCACGCTGGAGCCGGGATCGCCCTTCATCTTGGCGACGGCTTCGTCGAGCGTGAGGTTGTTCAGGAACTCGCCGTTGATGTGCGTGATGTAGTCCCCCGCTTTCACCCCGGCGCGATAAGCCGGCGTGTCCTCGGTCGGGGCAATGACTTTCACGACCCCGTCTTCCATCGACACGGTAAGGCCGAGACCGCCGTAATTGCCGTCCGTCGTGGCCTTGAGCTGGTCGAAGTCGTTAGCCTCGACGTAGGAGCTATGGGGGTCGAGGGATGACAGCATGCCGTCGATCGCCCCCTTGATCAGCGTATGGTCGTCGACCTTGTCGACGTAGTTCGCCTTCACCCGCTCGTAGACGCTCATGAACTTCTCGAGCTCCTGGTAATTGGTCGTGTCCGCGGCAGCGAAGGAGCTGGCGGTCACGGGTACGAGGGCAAGCGCTCCAACGAGCGCGAAGGAGGGGATGAGCTTCGGGTTGAACATCATAGCAGTCGCGTCCTGTAAGCGGCGGCAAGGCTTACCGAGGCGTTTAGCCGCCTTTGCCGCCCTTTGACAGATTTTGAGATGAACCTGCGATGAGAGCAGGCGAGATTCGACGCCCATTCCGGGACAATTCGACCTGCAGCGGTCCAAGCGCCCGGCCGATGTCCTCGCCGAGGCGGACCTTGTCGCCGGCATGCAAGGTCGAGGCGGCATTGACGATGAGGGTGAGCCAGCCGCCGCCATGGTCGATGATCAGCACGCCATCGTAGTCGCGGTAGGGTCCCGCGAACTTTATCGTGCCATCGCCGGGCGCCGTGAGGGGGGTTCCGCGTGCCGTGGCGAGTGCAACTCCGCGGGAGATCACTCCGCTGTCGTTCACCGAGCCCAGCCCTTCGACGATCGGAGCAGCGGCAGGCAGCTGATAGGCCAAGGGAGTATTGGGCTGAGGACCCTCCGGTTCGAAGGGGCTTGGCGGCGCCGCATTCTCTCCTGCCAGGACCGACGCGACGCGGCGAATGGATTGAGTGTCCGCCTCCTGTTCGCGGAGCCGCTCGACGCTCTCGCCGGCCGCGATCGCGACATCGCCCGTCCCTATCGCCTCGCCCGTAGAAGCGAGCGCCCGCTGTACGGCCTTTTCCTCCAGCGCGGCATAGCGTTGCCGCCGCTGCATGAGCTCGTCGCGGCTCTTTGCGAGCTCACCGCGTGCGGCAACCGCGGCTTGCTGCAGGCGCTGCCCTTGAGCGAGCTCGGCCGAGATGCGGCCGGTCCGGCTGCGGATCACCGGCAGCGTGGAATGCAGCAGCAGCCGCACCTTGACGAGTTCGTCCGTACCCCCGCGGTCCGCAAGTACGAGGACGGGCGGCCGCTGCGCCATGGTCGCAAGACCGGCGAGCAGCGCCGAGATCGGTCGCTGCTCTGTTGCGAGTTGCTGCCGGTGAGCGGCGACGTAGGCAGACGCGAGACGCCAGCGCGCTTCCGCAGCGCTGATCCGCGCCTCAGCCGCTTCGATGCCCTGAGCCGCGGCCGCCTGCTCCGCATGCAGTCGGTCGGCTTCGTTGCGCGCTGTCGAAGCGGCCTGTTCCAGCCTTGCGGTCTGGGCATCGGCCGCCGCTTGCTCGGCAAGGGCGTGATTTAGCGCAGCGTCGAGCGACTGGCCTTGCTCCTGCGCCACGGCGCTGCCCGCCAGGAGCGGCGCACATAATAGAACCAGAGCCAGCCCCCGCATGGCCCTACCCTTCGCGATGATAGGGGTGGTTCGCAAGGATGGATGTGGCGCGATAGAGCTGCTCGGCAAGCATCGCGCGAACGAGCAGGTGCGGCCAGGTTGCGGGACCGAAGGACAGCAGCAGGTCGGCGGCATTGCGCTGCTCGTCTTCGTGGCCGTCCGCAGCGCCGATCAGAAACCTGGCCTCGCGCTTGCCGGAATCACGCCAGCCTTCGAGCCTGCTCGCCATTTCGGAGGAGGACAGCGCCCTGCCCCGCTCGTCGAGCACGATGCTGACGCTATTGGCCGCGGCCTCCGGCATCTTGCCGCCCCGGTCGGGAAGCTCCGTCAAACGGGTCGGCCAACTGATGCGCTTCAAGTAGCGCTCGACGAGATCGGCCTCCGGTGAGCGGCCGATCTTCCCCCGTGCAACGATGTGCAGCAGCACCTATTTCTGGGCGGCGACAGCCGGCGTGCCGAACGGCCAGGCGAAGACCGCCTTGAACCCGTCGTAGATGGCGCGCGCACTCTCCGCGATCGTGCGCGGGCGGTCGGCACCGCCACGGGCGAAGATCGCGACCGCGACGCGGCGCCCATCCGGCAACGTGATGAAGCCGACGTCGTCGGTAAGCCCGTCGAGCGTTCCCGTCTTATGTTCGACCAGCGTGCCGAAAGGCAGCAGCGCCTTCATCCGGTTCTTGCCCGTTTGGCACTGAGCCATCAGGTCCAGCAGGTAATTGCGGCTTTCGGGCTTGATCAGCTCCGCCTTGTAGATGCGCTTCAAGAGGTCAACCATCGCCACCGGCGTGCTGGAATCGCGGCGGTCCCACAGGTCGCGCCTGGCGCTCAGCAGCTGGGCAATCGTACGGTCGACGCGAAGACCGCTGACCCCATTGTCCTGCAACCAGTCGTGAACCGCGTTCGGCCCTCCAAGGTCCTTCAGGAGAATATCGGTCGCCCGGTTGTCGCTATGGACCAGCATCCGCCTCATCAGCGTGCGCGCCGACACGCCATTGATCGTGTCGTCGAGCGAGCGTCGCCCATGGTCGACCTGCGCGAGATAGAGCGCGGCGATCGCGACCTTCACGGTGCTGGCCATCGGAAAAGGCGTGTTGCCCTTGATGCTGACCGTCTCGCCCGTGTTCAGATCGAGCGCGGCGATGCCGACGTCCGCCGACTTGTTCGCCACGATCGAACTCAGTTGCTGCTCCAGAGTGCTGAGGCTTGGCGATGAAGCCGCAGCAGCAGGCTGCGCCACGAACGCCAAAAGCGCCAGAAATCCCGCAATGAACCGCATGTCCCCGCCCTTACCCGCGTGCAGCGCTTACGCCGCCAGACTCATCGCCAAATGCCCACATCCGCTCCAAATTGTAAAAGTTTCTTACTTCGGGTCGGAAAATGTGGACGATGACGTCGTCTGCATCGATCAGCACCCAGTCCGCTGCCGGGAGCCCTTCGATGCGGACGCTTCTTCCAAATCGCTCTTTGATCTTGTCCGCAAGCTTAACGGCCATGGACGCGACCTGCCGCGTAGAGCGGCCGGACGCGATCACCATATGATCGGCGATGTTCGACTTGCCCGTGAGGGGGATCGACACGACCTCCACCGCCTGGTCGTCGTCGAGTGACTGAAGGACGAGCTTGTGGAGATCTTCAACGTCAATGGGAGTGCCGGCTTCCGGAGCGGCGGTCTCAGCGGGACGTTCGGTCAAGGGTTCTCCTGGGCGACATTGGTGAGCCGAAACGACGGGAACGCTCGAGAGGCGCATTCGTTCGGCGGTGCCAGTTGGGGTTGTGCGTGCGAATGGCCGTCGCGGACGTCGTGTCGGGCCGAAGGCGAAGGAAGACGATCGCCGGTGCACTCCACTCCGTCCACTTGTTTGCCTGACTGGAAGGATGGACGAACCGTCTCAGCCAACCCATCGCGCGCGCCGCGTGGGCAGCTGAATCATAGCCGGGGCGCCGAATCACCGCAATCGGCACTTTGCGGGCTAAGCCCCTCCAATCACGCCATAAGTGAAAATTTGGCAGGGTGTCGCTTCCAAGCAACCAGATAAAGCGATGCTGGGGATAGCGCCGCTGCAGGAGCCGTATGGTATCGACGGTGTAGCGGGTGCCCGCGCGCTCCTCGAAGTCGCTGACCTCGATCGGCGATCGGCGCGCCATCCGTAACGCGGAGGCGAACCGCGCCTCGAAGGACGCCATGTCCTTCGCGCCCTCCTTGAGCGGATTGCCGGGCGACACCAGCCACCACAGCTCGTCGAGGCCGAGCACGCGCATGGCTTCCAGGCTTATCCGCCGGTGTCCGGCGTGCGCCGGATTGAAGGAGCCGCCGAGAAGACCGATGCGCGCCATGAAGCGGGATGGCTAGCACGCGCTCGCGGCACGGCATAATGTCGGCGCGAAGGGGGTCTGATGGTCGGCAATCTCGAAGCGATCGGCGATGCGGTCACTGGCGGGGTGGTTGCGCGCGCCGTTGAGCCCACGGCCGGTGAAGCGGCTGGCGGCCACAGCCACGAGACGCACTGCCTGAATTGCGGCTCGGAGCTTGCAGGCCCCTTCTGTCATGAGTGCGGCCAGCACGCGCATGTGCACAAGACGCTCACCGCCTTCTTCCACGACCTGCTGCACGGCGTCTTTCACTTTGAAGGCAAGCTGTGGAACACGATCCCGATGCTTGCCTGGCGTCCGGGCGAGCTGACTCGGCGCTATATCGACGGGCAGCGTGCGCGGTTCGTCTCGCCAATCGCGCTGTTCCTGTTTTCCGTATTCCTGATGTTCGGTGTCGTTGGGCTGACCAGCAACACCGTCCACGTGACGGCGAAGGCCGCCGAGGAAGCGACGCAGGAGCTAGCGAAAGACCAGCAGAAGCTTGCGGCGTTGCAGAAGGAGCGCGCGGGTTTGACCGGGCCCGCCGCCGAGAAGATGGATGAGAGGATCGCCGACCTCAAAGGTGAGATGCTTGGCCTTCAGGTGGTGAAAGCGGGCAAGGTCGACGGCAGCATCCAGATGGCCGACAACTTTCTCGGCGGGTTCGGCGACAACATCAAGGACGCGACGAAGAACCCGGAACTGTTGTTCTACAAACTGAAGACCAACGCGTATAAGTTCAGCTGGGCGCTGATCCCAATCTCGGTGCCGTTCGTGTGGCTATTGTTCCCGTTGAGCCGCCGCTTTCGTCTCTACGATCACACCGTCTTCGTCACTTATTCGCTGTGCTTCATGATGCTCCTGCTGGCAGTGTCGTCCTTGATAGGACTGGCCTCTCAAGCCGCATCAAGCCTCGCCTGGTTCGTCCCGCCGCTCCACATGTATCGTCAGCTTCGGGGCGCTTACGGCCTGACGAGGAGCGGCGCGGTATGGCGGACGGCATTGTTGACGCTCTTCGCCTTCGTGGCGATATCGCTGTTCGCAAGCCTTCTCGTGACGATGGGAGCTTTCGAGTAGCCTAGCTCTTGCAGGGATATTTACGCTGAAGGACCCGAAGCATGGCCTGCTTCAGCGTCATGCGCTGGCGCTCCGCCGCCGGGATCGCCTCGAGACCATTGATGAACTCGAAGC
>DASVXN010000131.1:0-3388 GCA_036392635.1 Sphingomicrobium sp.
TATCCCGGTCACGACTATGACGATCTGATGAGCGCAGTGGACGCGGCCATCGCTACGGGCAATGCCGATCCCAACAACCTGTTCGTGACTGGTGGTTCCGGAGGTGGTGTGCTTACCGCCTGGATCGTCGGCAAGACGGACCGCTTCCGCGCGGCGGCGACGCAGAAGCCGGTGATCAACTGGGCGAGCTTCGGGCTGACGAGCGACGGCGCTTCCTATTACTCGCCCTACTGGTTCGCGAAGAAGCCGTGGGAAGACCCGACCGGCTATTGGGCGCGGTCGCCGCTGAGCCTCGTCGGCAACGTCAAGACACCGACGCTGGTAGTCGTCGGCAGCGAGGATTACCGGACGCCCGCGAGCGAGGCCGAGCAATATTACACCGCGCTCCAGATCCGCGGCGTACCGACGGCTTTCGTGAAGGTGCCCGGCGCGAGCCACGGCGGCATTGCCGCGCGGCCGAGCCAGGCAGCGGCGAAGGCGAGCGCGATCATCGCCTGGTTCGACCGCTACCGCACGGACAAGGCGCAGAATGTCGCGTCCACCGAAGGGACTTCCCCTCCCGGCGCGCACTAACTAGTTGCTCCCCCACATCCTTTTCGCCCCGGCCGCGGGTCAGCGGCCGGTGGCGAAGCCTGTCAGGGGAGAGAGCATGAAGTCTTATCGTTGGGCCGCCGCGAGCATCATCGCGCTGAGCGCCGTATCGCTGTCCGCCGCGCCTGCCCCGACGTTCAGCCCGCAGCGGCTGTCGCAGCATGTGCAGACGCTAGGCTCCGACGCCTTCGAGGGTCGCGCGCCTGCCACGAACGGTGAGACCAAGACGATCGCCTATCTCAGCGACCAGTTCGCCAAGGCCGGCCTTCAGCCAGGCGGCGATGTCGTGAACGGCCAGCGAACCTGGACGCAGGCCGTGCCGCTACTGCGCGCCGAGTTCACGGCCGCGCCGACGGTCACGGTGCAGACCCCTGCGGGCCCGCTGCCTCTGGCGCAGGGCACGGACATCGCCGTTCGCGCCCCGCAGAACGGCCAGAAGCAGCTCCGCCTCGCCAACGCCCCTCTCGTTTTCCTCGGCTACGGCGTCTCCGCTCCAGAGCGCCAATGGGACGACTTCAAGGGCCAGGACGTGCGCGGCAAGGTGATCGTGGTCCTCATCAACGATCCCGACTTCGAAGGCGGCGAAGGCAATTTCGGCGGCAAGGCGATGACCTACTACGGCCGCTGGACGTACAAGTATGAGGAGGCCGCCCGCCGCGGCGCCGCAGGGGTCATGATCGTCCATGAGACCGATCCGGCTTCCTATGGCTGGAACACGGTCAAGAATTCCAATACCAACACGCAGTTCGACATCGTGCGCCAGGACCCGACGGCCAGCCACACGCCGTTCGAAACCTGGATCCAGCGCGACGTGGCGGTGAAGCTGTTCCGCTCTGCCGGCATCGACTTCGAGCAGGCGAAGGCGGCTGCAAAGCGCAAGAACTTCCAGCCAATGGACCTCAAGGCGACGGTCACGGCGTCGGGCGACGCCAACGTCAGCACGATCACGTCGCACAACATCGTCGGCCTGCTGCCCGGCAAGAAGCGTCCCGACGAGACGGTGATCTACAGCGCGCACTGGGACCATCTCGGCATCGGCCTGCCCGACGCGAAGGGCGACCGCATCTACAACGGCGCGATCGACAACGGCACCGGCCTGTCGGCGCTGATCGAGCTCGGCCGCGCCTTCGCCGCCGCGCCGCGCCCCGACCGCTCGGTGGTGTTCATGGCGGTGACCGCCGAGGAGAAGGGCCTGCTCGGAAGCGAATATTACGCGACCCACCCGCTTTATGCGCCCGGCAAGACGGCCGGCATGATCAACATGGACGTGCTCGGCGTCCTTGGCCCCGCGCGCGACTTCTCCGTTCGCGGCAATCAGAAGTTCGGCCTGCTCGACATGCTGGTCGAGGAAGGCGCCAAGCGCGGCCGCCGCTTCACGCCCGATCCGCATCCGGAGACCGGCGGCTTCTTCCGCTCCGACCACTTCACCGTCGCCAAGGTCGGCGTTCCGGCGCTGAGCTTCACGCCGGGCCAAGACCTGGTGAACGGCGGCGTCGCGCGTGCGGAAGCCTGGTCGAAGAACTACACCACGACGATGTACCACCAGCCCGCGGACGAGTTCTCGCCGAGCTGGGACTTCAGCGGCATGGCCTCCGATCTCGGGCTCCTCTTCGCCGTCGGGCAGCGCCTCGCCAACTCGCGCGATTGGCCGAACTGGAGCGCGGACAGCGAATTCCGCGCGGCGCGTGACCAGTCGGCTGGCGAGCGTGGCGAAGCTGCACCGCCGGCGGCCGAAGCGCCCAAGAAGGGAGAGCGCGGTTGAGCGAAACGCTCGAGCCTGCGCTTCCGGACCATCTGGACAAGCAGGCCGAGCGGCTCATGCATCGCCTCTGCGACGCGAAGCTGAGCGTCGCCACGGCCGAGAGCTGCACCGGCGGCATGCTGGCGGCGCTCCTCACCGACATCGAGGGCGCAGGCCACGGCTTCGAGCGGGGCTTCGTCACCTACACCAAGGAGTCCAAGACCGTACTCCTCGGCATCGAGCCGAGCCTCCTCGAGTATAACGACGCCGTTTCTGAGGTCGTCGCCCGCGCGATGGCTGAAGGTGCTCTCAAGCGCAGCAAGGCGGACGTGGCGGTCGGCGTCACCGGCTTCGCTGGTCCCGCAGGACCCGGCAGCGAGGAAGGCCTGGTCCACTTCGCGCTCGCTCGGCGGAAGGGGCAGACAATCCACGTGGAGAAGCACTTTGGTCCGAAGGGCCGCGGCGAGATCCGCGTGCGGTCCCTCAAGACGATGCTGGAGATGCTTGAGCAGCAGCTCGAAGAGGAGTAGTTCCCGCTTTGTTCTAGAGTCTCGTTCGATCAGGGAGAACCGGCATGGCCGACCTTACCTTCTACACCAATCCTCAGTCGCGCGGCCGGATCGTCCGCTGGATGCTCGAGGAGGTGGGTCAGCCCTACGAGACCGAGATCGTCTCCTATGACCTCATGAAGGACGAGCGGTACCTGGCCGTGAACCCGATGGGCAAGGTGCCGGCGATCAAGCACGGCGACCATGTGGTTACCGAATGCGCAGCGATCTGCGCCTATCTCGCTGACGTCTTCCCCGAGGCCATGCTCGGCCCACGCGCCGACGAGAAGGCCGATTACTACCGCTGGCTCTTCTACGCCGCGGGACCGGTCGAGCAGGCGATCACCAACCATGCCGCGGGCTGGGAGCCCTCCCCGGACCGGGCGCGCATGTTCGGCTACGGCAGCTATGACAAGGTCGTGTCGGTGCTCGATGAGCTGTTCAGCCTTCGCGACTATGTCTGCGGCAACCGCTTCACCGCGGCCGACGTCTACGTCGGGTCGCACAT
>DASVXN010000132.1:0-3519 GCA_036392635.1 Sphingomicrobium sp.
ACTGCTGCCATCGAAGCTCTTGATCCCGACCGGCTAAGCCCCCGCGAAGCGCTGGAGAAATTGTACGAGCTCAAGCGGCTCGCTCAATCCTCCGATGCCAAGTCATAGCCGGTCACTGCTTCGAACATCGCGGTCAGCGCCACCTTTTCGTCCTCGCCGATCTCAGGTCGCCAGATTTCGAACAGGAGCACGGCCCGGACCGCGTCCCCATCGTTCCACGCCTCGTGCTCGACGCTGTCGTCGAAGATCATCGCCTTGCCTTCGACGACGTCGCGCGTCTCGCAGCCGACGCGCAGCCGACACGCGCCGGGGACGACCAGCGGGATGTGGCAAATGAGGCGCGTGTTCAGCATTCCGGTGTGCGGCGGGATGTGCGTGCCCGGCCTCAGAATCGAAATGAGCGCCATCGGCGAGCGCCGCTTGATGCGCGGAATCGGTGGCAGCTCGAGCATGCGCATGATCAGCGGGCACCGGCGCGCATTCTCCTCTACACGCTCCCCGTCCTTCCATAGATGAAAGGCGCTCCACCGCACGTCATTCAGCAGGCTGTGCCCGCGCGAGGCTCGTTCGGATTGCTCCTGCACATATGGTTCCAGCGCCTGCTCATCCGAGAGCACGCCCTCGATCTCCGCACGCATCGCCGGCGCGGCTGCTTCGAGCTCGGCGACCCACGGGAACATCTCTGGCGGGTACCAGGCCTGCTGCGGTAGGCCCGGAAAGTAGAAGCTTGTCGGCTGCTGCAGGTAGACGGGTTGCTCCCCTGAGGCGATCTTGAGCGCCTCGTCGAAACGCCGCGGAACCTCAGCGATCCCGCGCTCAGCCAGCGCATCGTGCAGCTTCGCTTCAAACCGCTTCTCGGCGGCAGCGACAGCTGCTTCGGCTCGTTGCAAGCGCTGCGGGAGATCGCCCGGCAATTGTTCGAGTTGCGCGCACCGGCGGATGGCCAAACGATAGAAGGAGACGGCTGCGCGATCGTCGCCGCGGCGAGCGAAGATGTCGCCTTTCATCAACAGCGCGAAGGGGTTCACCTTGTCAGCGGCAAGCACCTGATCGAGGGCGGCGATCGCGTTGTCGCCGTCGTCGCAGCCGTCGCAGGCCTGTGCATAGAGCAGCCATGCCTGGGGAGAGGCCGTACCGGACGCCGTGACGGCTGCGAAGGCGTCGCGTGCAACCGCGAAATCGCCACGCTGGAGCGCCGCAACGCCGCGTTGTGCTTCGGCTTCAAGGGCCTGCCGCTGCAACTGCATCGCCTTAGGTATAAGCCCACCTTCAAGGTCGTCCAGCGAACAGTCGATTGGGTCTGCCGGCAAGCGCACGGACGTGCGATGAGGAGCCCATGACTCAGCGTGCCCACGACGGTCTTCCGCGCCAGCGGTCGATTATCGACCGTCGGGAGGTCGCGGCACGACTTGCGGCCTTACCGCCGGGCAAGACGCTGCCCGCGAAGGCATCGGAGGTGCTGTGCGAGGCGCTCACCTCAGGCCGGGATGAAGTCGCCCGCCGGCTCGCCGAAGAGCCCGGAAACGGCCGTGCCGCCGCTCAGGCGACGGCGTTCCTGCATGACCAGATCGTGCGTCTGTCGTGGGAGTTCGTCTGCGATCGGCTGGTCGAGGGCGCGTTGTGCAACGATCTTGCGCTGGTCGGATTGGGCGGGACCGGTCGCGGCGAAATGGCCCCGTACAGCGATGTCGATCTCATGTTCCTCGCAGCAACGGCGGTGCCACCGGAGCAGGAGCGCGCCGCGGAGGCGATGCTGCACCTCCTTTGGGACCTGAAGCTCAAGGTCGGCCACTCCGTTCGCTCGGTCCCGCAGCTGATCGCGCTTGCCAAGAAGGACCTGACAGTCAGGACCGCATTCCTCGAAGCGCGGTGGCTCTGGGGCTCGCAGGACCCGTTCGACCTCGCACAGGACCGCTTTCGCAAGCAGGTCGTTGCCGGCACGGCCGCCGAGTTCGTCGCGGCGAAGCTCGCCGAACGCGACGAGCGGCACGTGAAGATGGGCGACAGCCGCTACCTCGTCGAGCCCAACGTCAAGGACGGCAAAGGCGGGCTCCGCGACCTCCACACCCTCTACTGGATCGGCAAATACGTGCATGGCGTCCAGACGCCTGGCGATCTCGTGAAGGCCGGCCTGCTGACTGCCGCGGAGTTCCGGCGCTTCGATCGCGCCGAGCGCTTCTTCTGGTCGGTGCGGTGTCACCTGCACCTGCTCGCCGGGCGCGCCGAGGAACGGCTCAACTTCGACTACCAGCCGCGGATCGCGCAGAGAATGAACTACGCCGACCGGCCCGGGAAGTCCGCGGTCGAGCGCTTCATGCAGTTCTACTTTCTCAACGCGAAGACGGTGGGCGATCTCACCGGAGTGTTCCTCGCGCAACTCGACGAGCAACTGGGAAAGAAGAGCTTCCGCTTCGCGCTTCCGACGATCCGACGGAAGCCCAAGAGGCTCGGCGGTTTCGTGCTCGACCGCGGCCGCATCTCGATTCCGGATGACGGCTTCTTCAAGGCGGATCCGGTCCGACTCCTTGAGCTGTTCGCACTATCCGCGCGCGAAGGCCTCGAAATTCATCCGGCCGCCATGCGCGCAGCCAACCGCGACTCGGTGCTCATCGATCGCACCGTGCGGCACGACCCGGGCGCGAATGCCTTCTTCATGGAGGTGCTGACCTGCATCAACCATCCGGAACTGGTTCTCCGATGGATGAACGAGACCGGCGTCTTCGGCCGTTTCATTCCCGACTTCGGCCGCGTCGTCGCGCAGATGCAGTTCGACATGTACCACCATTATACCGTCGACGAGCATTCGATCCGGGCACTCGGATTGCTGGCCGCCATCGAGCGCGGCGAACTCAAGAACGACCATCCGATCTCGACGGCCATCTTCAAGCAGATCGCGTCCCGTCGGGTGCTCTATGTCGCCGTGCTGCTGCACGACATCGCCAAGGGCCGCCGGGGTGATCACAGCGTTCTCGGCGCCGAGATTGCTCTCAAGCTCTGCCCGCGCCTCGGGCTGGACCCTGCGGAGACGGAGACGGTCTCCTGGCTGGTGCGCTATCACCTGCTGCTCTCATCGACCGCGTTCAAGCGCGACCTCGCGGACCCGAAGACGATCGAGGACTTTGTGCAGCAGGTGCAAAGCCCTGAGCGTCTGCGACTGCTGCTGATCCTCACTGTGGTAGACATCCGTGCAGTCGGGCCGGGCATCTGGAACGAGTGGAAGCGAAGCCTTCTCCGCACCTTGTTCGAAGCGGCCGAGGAGCGGCTTCGGCTCGGACACAAGCAGCACGGACGCACAGAAATCGTCGAGGAGCGCCAGCGCGAGCTCGCCGCCAAGCTCGGATGGAAGGGAAGCGCAGCCAAGGCTCACGCCCGCCGCCTGCCCGACAGCTATTGGCTTGCGGAGCCCCCGGCGTGGCAGCTCGCCAATGCCCGGCAGGTCGCTGCGGCTGAGGCCCATATCGGAGACGCCGTCCCGAACGTCGTTGTCGAGGATGATCCTGAAAGCGGCGCCACCCGTGT
>DASVXN010000133.1:0-1741 GCA_036392635.1 Sphingomicrobium sp.
CTGCGTGGCGACGCCGACGGGGCAAGTGTTCAGGTGGCACTTGCGCATCATGATGCAGCCCGCGGCGATCAGCGGCGCCGTTGCGAAGCCGAACTCATCAGCGCCGAGCAGGGCGGCAATGGCGACGTCCCGGCCAGTACGAAGCCCGCCATCGGCCTGAACCGCCACCCGTCCGCGCAGCTGATTCAGGACAAGCGTTTGCTGGGTCTCGGCGAGGCCGATCTCCCACGGCAGACCGGCGTGGGTCAGCGATGTCAGCGGCGACGCGCCAGTGCCGCCTTCATAGCCGGAAATGGTGATGTGATCGGCCCCGGCCTTTGCGACGCCGGTCGCGACGGTGCCGACGCCGACTTCGGACACGAGCTTGACCGAGACGCGCGCGCGTTCGTTCACGTTCTTCAGGTCGAAGATGAGCTGGGCGAGATCCTCGATCGAATAGATGTCGTGGTGTGGCGGGGGCGAGATGAGGCCGACACCCGGGGTCGAATGGCGGACGGCAGCGATGTGGCGGTCAACTTTGTGCCCCGGAAGTTGACCGCCTTCGCCGGGCTTGGCGCCTTGGGCGATCTTGATCTGAAGCTCGTCGGCATTGACGAGATATTCGGTGGTGACCCCGAACCGGCCGGACGCCACCTGCTTGATGGCCGAACGAAGTGAGTCACCATTGGGGAGCGGCGTGAAGCGGTCGCGCTCTTCGCCGCCTTCGCCGGTGTTCGACTTGCCGCCCATGCGGTTCATGGCGACGGCGAGCGTGGTGTGCGCTTCGCGGCTGATCGAGCCGAAGCTCATTGCGCCAGAGGTGAAGCGCTTCACGATGGCGCTGGCAGGCTCGACCTCGTCCAGCGCAATTGCCGCGCCCGCAGGTCTGAAGTCGAGCAGCCCGCGGATCGTGAGCAAGCGACGGCTCTGGTCGTTCACCCCGTCCGCAAACTCGCGATACTTGTCCGGCACGTTGCCGCGCACGGCATGTTGGAGGTTGGCGACGGTCGCCGGGCTCCACGCATGCTCCTCGCCACCGATGCGCCAGGCGTAGGTTCCGCCAACGTCGAGTGTCGCATCAGCCGTCCCGAATGCCTGTGCGTGGCGCAGGGTGATCTCGGCCGCGATCTCGTCGAGGCCGACGCCTTCGATCATGGTGGCGGTGCCGGTGAAGTACTTGTCGACGACCTTGCTCGACAGGCCGATCGCATCGAAGATCTGCGCTCCGCAGTAGGACTGGAAGGTCGAGATGCCCATCTTGGACATCACCTTCAGCACGCCCTTGTCGACCGCCTTGATGTAGTTCTTGCAGGCCTGCTCGTGTGACAATGCAAACCCGCGTTGCTCGCGGATCTGCTCCAGCGTTTCGAACGCGAGGTACGGGTTCACCGCCTCGGCGCCGAAGCCGGCCAGCACGCAGAAGTGGTGCACCTCACGCGCCTCTCCCGTCTCCACGACCAGCCCCGTCTGCATGCGCAGCCCCTGGCGGATCAGGTGATGGTGCACCGCCGCCGTGGCCAGTGCCGCCGGGATCGGCACGCGATCGGCACTTGCGGCGCGATCGGAAATGATGAGGACGTTGATGTCCGCAAGGACCGCTTCGGTGGCTTCCCAGCAAAGGCGCTTGAGCGCCGCTTCGAGGCCTTGTCCGCTCCCGCCAGCCCAGGTCGCATCCAGCGTCGATGTGCGGAATGCGCCGTCGAGCGTGTCCTGAATGCAGCGGATCTTGGCGAGATCCTCGTCGGTGAGGATCGGCTGCGCG
>DASVXN010000134.1:0-5030 GCA_036392635.1 Sphingomicrobium sp.
GCGAGGTTCGCGTACATCTTGTCGCGGTGATAGCTGTAGCTGTCCCGCTCCGGCAGGCGCATGACCATTCCGAGCGCGCGGCCGCGCGGAATGATCGTCGCCTTGTGGATGGGGTCCGACGCCGGCTCGTGTAGCGCGACAATGGCGTGACCGGCCTCGTGATAGGCGGTCATGCGCTTCTCGTCCTCGGTCATGACCATGGACTTGCGCTCGGTGCCCATCAGCACCTTGTCCTTCGCCTCCTCGAACTCCTGCATGGCGACGAGGCGCTTGCCCTTGCGCGCGGCAAGGAGGGCCGCTTCGTTGACGAGGTTGGCGAGGTCGGCACCCGAGAACCCCGGCGTGCCGCGCGCGATGACGCGAGCGTCGACGTCCGGCGCCAGCGGCACCTTCTTCATGTGAACGCTGAGGATCTGCTCGCGACCATCGATGTCCGGGCGCGGCACGACGACCTGGCGGTCGAAGCGGCCGGGCCGCAGCAGCGCAGGGTCGAGCACGTCGGGACGGTTGGTCGCCGCGACGATGATGATGCCGTCGTTCGCCTCGAAGCCGTCCATCTCGACCAGAAGCTGGTTGAGGGTCTGCTCGCGCTCGTCGTTGCCGTTGCCGAGGCCGGCGCCACGATGGCGGCCGACAGCGTCGATCTCGTCGATGAAGACGATGCAGGGCGCCGACTTCTTGGCCTGGTCGAACATGTCGCGGACGCGGCTGGCACCGACGCCGACGAACATCTCGACGAAGTCCGAGCCGGAAATGGTGAAGAACGGGACGCCCGCCTCACCCGCGATAGCGCGGGCGAGCAAGGTCTTGCCCGTGCCCGGAGGGCCGACCAGGAGCGCGCCCTTGGGGATCTTGCCACCGAGGCGCGCAAACTTGCCGGGATCCTTGAGATATTCGACGATCTCCTGAAGCTCGTCGCGGGCCTCGTCGATGCCGGCGACGTCGGCGAAGGTCACCCGGCCCTGCTTCTCGGTGAGCATCCGGGCTCGGCTCTTGCCGAAGCCCATCGCGCCCGAACCGGCGTTCTTCTGCATCTGGCGCATCACGAAGAAGCTGATGCCGAGGATGAGCAGGAACGGGAGCGAGTTGTAGAGCATGTAGAGCCAGATGCTCGACTGTTCCTCGGCCTTCACCTGGACCGCGACACCCTTCTGGATGAGCTTGTCGGAGACGTTGGCGTCACTGGGGGCGACGGTGTGGAATTCCTCGCCGCTCGCCATCTTGCCGGCGATGGCGTTGTTGCCGCTCGAGCCGGTGGCAATGGTGACCGCACGGACATTGCCCTCGTCGACCTGATGGACGAAGTCGGAATAGGCCATCGCCTGCCCGGCTTGAGCCTTCGACCCGCCGTCGATCATCTGCACGAACAGCACGAGCGCAAACAGGACGCCTGCCCAGATCAGCAGGTTCCTGGTCCACGGATTGCCCGGCTTCTTCTCTTTGTCGTTCATCGCCTGTCTTTCGCGGGCAACAAGCCCATCGCCCCTAAAATAGGCGCGTCAGGCTCAATAACAATCCAAGGCTTAGGACCGGGTGAACGGCAAAGGCCCGATCTGGGGCACGTCCGATCCCGAATGGATCACTCGTGATACGCGAGCACGCCGTCGCGCATCAGCACATTTGCGGTGCGGGCAAATTCTTCGAGCTGCATTTCGCTGATCCGGAACGCGTTCGGCCCTTGCAGCCTGCCCGGGACGAAATGGATCGAGCGATCCGGAGCTCGCTCGAGGATGCCGCGGTCGATCAGCCGGTTGATCGCGCGGCGCGCGGTTTCCCGGTTCAAACCGGTTGCAGCGGCAATCGAGCTGATGTTGCATCGCCCGAGGAGCCTGCTCGGAACCGTGTTAGCCATGTTCCGCAAATCGGGGCTCATTTCCGTTCGCATCAGGCGGTCTCCCGTAATCGCGATGACCGCCATCAGGATGAGGGATTCTTGTGTCCGTCTGTTACCTCCCGACACAGCGCCGCCAGGCGCAAGCACATGCTGATGATGCGGTGGGCGGCGAGGCGGCTCTTCGCAACAGCCTGTTCCTCGTCAGCGTCCAATGGCGCTTTCCGTCCTCCTCTGGAGCACGTCCTTGCATAGATTTTCGTCGGCAACCGCACAAAATGTGCCATCCGCTCGTCGAGTTTCGTCTGGGCTGCCGTAATGCCGAATGGAGATCCGTGAGAGCGTATCTCCGGCCCGACCGCTGGAGTTGCCCCCCAAGTCGGGCCGTCAACGCTCTCCGCTGGCGAGCTTAAGAGCGGACTGCTGCGACTGCAGGGATTCTCGTCTACAGCCCGTAGTTGGCTCCGACGCTCTGCACCGGGATCTCGCTTACAGACGTTCTCGTGGTGACGGAATCCGTGTCGCCGATCAGGCGCTTCAGCCGGAACACGGCATTATTATAGTCGATGTAGGCGTCCGCGGTGGCGGTCTCCGCCGAACGCCACGCCTGACGCGCGTTGGAGACCTGCGCGACGAGGCCCTGCGCCGTTTCCGGCGGTGCCGACAGCAGCATCTGCTCGGCGCGCTGCAGCGCCTGGAGCGCCTTCCTGGGATCGGGAAGGTTGCGGATCCGGTTCTCCGCGCGCGAGACCGCGAGCAGCTGCTGGCGAACGTCATAGGCGACCCGCTCACGCAACTCCTCGAGGTCTGCGTCCGCTTGCTCGCGCTGGATGCGGGCAACGGCCTTGTTGCGGCGCATCTGGCCATTGTCCCACTGCACGAACGGCACGCTGACGTTGACGACACCGCCCTCCTGCCGGAGTCGGTCGTAGCGTCCGTCGTAGACGGCTCCGCCGGCGAGCTGCTGGCTCGCGAACGCGCCCACGCGAACCGTCGGCTTCCGTGAGTCCGAGACTTGCGCGATTGTGGTCTCCGCCTGTTTGACCCGCAGTTGCGCGGACTGGACGTCCGGACGATTGTCGAGGGCGCGCTCGAGCAGGCCGTTGCGCTGAACCGGTTGCTTCCGGCCGCGGAAGTCGCTGGTCAGTCGAAGGCGAACTTCGGGGGGCACTCTCAGGATCTGCTTGAGCCCGTCCTGCGCATTGTCGGCATTCTCTCGGCTGCTCTGCGCCGTCTGCTGAGCGTTTGCGAGCTCGACCTGAAGGAAGCTGCCGAGCGACGACTGCGGCCCCGCACGGCTGAGGAGCTTCTGGATTTCCTCTGCAACCCGCTCGTCGGCATCTGCCGTGTTCTGGGCGCGCAAGGCGTTGAGGTAGCTGGTCTGGACCTCGAGCGTAACATCAAGCGCGGTGTTGGTGACATCGCGGGCCGAGATGTCGCGCCAGATGTCCGCCTGCCGCACCTGGCGCCGGATAACTCCGCTGACGTCGATGGGCATCGATAGGTCGGCGCTCGCAGTGCCCTGAAATTGGCCGAGGCTCGACACCTGATAGTCGTAAGTGCTGCCGTGGGCCGACAGGCCCCGCGCCTGCTGATTAACGCCAATGTTGGTCGTCAGCTTCGGCAGATACTGCGATTTCGCGTTATCATAGCGCAGCTCGTTCTGGCGCAGCGAACGGTTCACCCGAGCAGTGCGGAAGCTCCGCTGCTGAGCAAGCGCAACGGCGTCGTCGATGCTGAGGTCGTAGAGCTTATCGGAACTCTGCTCGGGCGGATCGGCCTTTTCGCCTGCCGCCGGCAAGGCAGCCGACGCAGCCGACGCCGAGACCACGGCGGCGGCGGCGCCAAGCAGGGAACGCAAACACAGGCTCACTCGAAACTCCGGGACTCGGCTGCCGCCACGCCTAACGGCGCGAGGCGATCCACTCGTCGACACGCCGCTCCAGCACCGGCAACGGCTGCGAGCCGTCGCTGATGATGAGGTCGTCGAAGCCCTTCACGTCGAACTTGGGGCCCAGCGTGTTCTCGGCTTTGCGGCGCAGCTCCATGATCTTGAGCATGCCGATCTTGTAACCGGTCGCCTGGCCTGGGAGCGTAATGTAGCGCTGGACTTCGGAGCGGGCGTGGTCGGGCGAGAGACGGCCGGTCTTGATCATGAAGTCGATCGCCTGCTGCTCCGTCCAGCCCAGCGCGTGGATGCCGGTGTCGACGACGAGTCGAGCCGCGCGGAAATGCTCCTGGTCGAGGTGCATGAAGTCGGACGCGATGTCCGGGTAAGCACCCATCTCCTTGCACAGCTGTTCGGAATAGAGCGCCCAACCCTCGTTGAAGGCGACATAGCCGCCAGCGCGCCGAAACTTCGGCGTGTTCGTCTGGCGCACCTGGATGTCACCGGCCATGACGTGACCGGGGACACCCTCATGGCACATGAGATCGACCAGCGCCGCCGGATCCTCGGTCTCGCCGAGCAGGTGGACGTAGACGCGTCCGGGCCGGGTGCCGTCCGGGCTCGGGCCTGACGCGTGAGCGGCCCCGCCGGCGACTTCGCTGAACGACGGCTCGCGCACAACCTCCATGCGGTATTGCGGCACGTTGTTGAAGCGCGCCGGGAGCAGCGACCTGTTGCGCGCGATCGCCTCGTTCGCTTCGCGGAGATACTGGGCGCGGAGCTCATCGGTCCATGGCTTGGGCGGGAAGCGCTTCGCGCGGTCGGCGTAGAAGGCGTTGTGGTCGGCCAATCCGGCCTGCCGGGCGAGCTTGTCCTGCTCGGCTTCGATCCGCTTCAGCTCATCGAGGCCGATCTGGTGGATTTGGGCTGCAGTCAGGTCGAGCGTCGTGTTCAGCTTGAGCGCCGAGGCATACCAGTCGAGGCCGCCAGGCAGCGACACTGCGCCGACACGGCCGCTCGGCGCCCGCGGAAGCTCGGTCTGGCTGAAGGCGATCACCCTCTCATAGCCGGGCTTGATCGAGAGGAGCGAGGCGCGCGTGTCCGAGAGCAGCGCATCGGCCTCCGCCTGGGTTACCTTGCCGCCAGCCTGCAGCTTGGCGACCTTCGCCTTGGCGTCCGCCCACAGCGGTGAGTCCTTGCCGGCAGCATCGAACGGGGCGCCGCCGATGATCACCTTGCTTCCGCCAATAACGCGCTCGACTTCGAACCGCGGCGCGCGAATGCCCTGCGCATCCGACAGCTTGGTCTGCG
>DASVXN010000135.1:0-6980 GCA_036392635.1 Sphingomicrobium sp.
TCGCCGGAAGGGATGCGACGAGCTGTTCTTATCCAGCCTTTCGCGAGACGCTGCCCAACGGCGCCAGCTACACCATCCTCGACCAGCTTCCAGATTCCGCCGGTGACGACTTCGCGCCGGTGAAGGTACCGGCTGGCAAGCTCTTCCTGATGGGCGACAACCGCGACGATAGCCTCGACAGCCGCTTCCCGACGGTTGAGGGTGGCGTCGGCATGCTGCCGGTGGAGAATTTGGTCGGTCGCGCCGAGTTCACCTTCTTCTCGACGGACGGAAGCGCGTCGTACCTGAAGCCGTGGACCTGGTTCACGGCGCTGCGGGGAAGCCGTGTCGGCAATGGCTACACGGGCGTAGCCGAATGAGCCGTGACGTCCGCGCGTTCGTTCGCGACAAGCTAGGCCACGAGCCGAAAGACATCGAGCTGTTCGAGCTGGCACTGACCCACTCGAGTGCAGGCGCGACAAACTACGAGCGGCTCGAGTTCCTCGGGGACCGCGTGCTTGGGATGGTGATCGCGCAGGCCCTCTACGAACGTTATCCAAACGAGCCGGAAGGTCATCTTTCGAAGCGCTACAATGCGCTGGTCGATCGCGAGACCTGCGCCGAGAACGGGCGGGAAATCGGCATCCCGTCGCTCATCAAACTGGGCAAGCAGGCGCGCGAGGACGGCGCGACGCAGAGCGACAATGTCGTGGGAGACGTCGTCGAGGCGCTGATCGGTGCCTTGTTCCTCGACGGCGGGCTCGAGCAGGCGCAGCGCTTCATCCTCGATCTCTGGCAAGCGGATCTGGCGACGCAGCGCCGCGCGCCCCAGCATCCCAAGTCAGCGCTCCAGGAGCTCGCTGCGTCCAAGGGCAGCAAGACGCCGCTGTACGAGGTCGTCTCACAGACTGGCGCCCACCACGCGCCGATTTTCAAGATCCGCGTTTCGGTGCCTCAGCTTGGCGAAGCCACGGCTGAGGGGACGAGCAAGCAGGAAGCGGAAACCGCAGCGGCCGCGGCTTTGTTATCCCAACTGAAATGACCGAACCTCAAACGCGCGCCGGCTTCGTTGCCGTGATCGGCGCTCCCAACGCCGGCAAGTCCACGCTCGTCAACGGGCTAGTCGGGCAGAAAGTGGCCATCGTCAGCCCCAAGGCGCAGACCACGCGGGCGCGGCTGATGGGCATCGCCCTTCAGAAGTCCGCGCAGATCCTTCTCGTCGACACGCCCGGAATCTTCGAACCCCGCCGGCGGCTCGATCGGGCGATGGTGGCGGCAGCCTGGACCGGGGCTCAGGACGCCGACCTGATCCTGTTCGTCATCGACGCCGATGCCGGTGTGAACGCCGAAGTGGAGCGCATCGCCGCCGCGTTGGGCGATCGGCAGCATCCGCTCTTCGTCGCGCTCAACAAGATCGACCTCGTGAACAAGGCCGACCTGCTCGCGCTCGCGGCAGGCATCACGGAGCGGCTGAACCCGGACAAGATCTTCATGATCAGTGCCGCTCAGGGCGACGGCGTGCCCGACCTGAAGCAGGCGCTCGCCGACGCGATGCCGGAAGGTCCCTGGCTATATCCCGAGGACGAGGTTTCGGACGCAACGGACCGCATGGTCGCTGCCGAGCTGACGCGCGAGCAGATCGTCAATCAGCTCTATCAGGAACTGCCCTACGCGACGGCGATCGAGACGGAGACCTGGAGAGACCGCCCCGACGGTTCCACCGAGATCCGCCAGCAGATCCTGGTCGAGCGCGACAGCCAGAAGGCAATCGTGATCGGCAAGGGTGGGCGCAGGCTCAAGGAGATCGGCGCTGCGGCCCGAGCCGAGATCGCCCAGCACCTTGGCCGTCCGGTGCACCTGTTCCTGCACGTCAAGGTCAACCCGCGCTGGGACGAGGACCGCGGCCTCTACCGCGAGATCGGGCTGGAGTGGGCGGACTAGTCCGCCAGCACCTCGTCGACCCACGTCGGCACTAGCTCGCCTGCGGGTCCAGTTCGGCTCTCGTCGAAGAGGAAGCTGCCGAGGGTCGGCTCCAGGTTCATCTCGAGCGTCCGCGCCCCGCAATAGCGTGCCGTCTGGACGAAGCCGGCAGCGGGGTAGACCGCGCCCGATGTGCCGATCGACACGAACAGGTCGCAGTCGCGCAGCGCCTCTTCGATCGCGTCCATCTCGTAAGGCATCTCGCCGAACCAGACGATGTCGGGGCGCACCGAACCGGTCGTCGAGCAACTGGGACAGCTCGCGCCATCGCCCATCGACCCCGCCCAACCGAATCGCTCGTTGCAGGCGAGGCACCAGCCCTTCGTCAGTTCTCCATGCATATGGATCAGCCGCTTCGACCCCGCGCGCTCGTGCAGGTCGTCGACATTCTGTGTCACCAGCAGCAGCTCGCCAGGCCACTCCGCGTCGAGCCGCGCCAGCGCCCGATGTGCCCGGTTCGGCTCCACGGTCCCGAGCTTCGCCCGCCGAGCGTCGTAGAAGGCATGCACCAGCGCCGGATCACGCGCGAATGCTTGGGGCGTTGCGACGTCCTCGACCCGATGACCTTCCCACAGCCCGTCGGGCCCGCGGAAAGTGGCGACGCCGCTCTCGGCGGATACGCCGGCGCCGGTCAGGATGACGATGTTGCGAATATCCATGCCGCAGCACTAGTGGGAGTTTATGAGCGAAGCACGCATTCGCATCGGGATCGGCGGCTGGACCTACGCCCCGTGGCGCGGCGTCTTCTACCCGGAGAAGTTCCCCCAGGCGAAAGAGCTCGAGTACGCGTCGAGCAAGCTAGGCGCGATCGAGATCAACTCGACCTTCTATTCGCGGCAAAGCCCGAAGAGCTGGGAGAAATGGGGCAAGACGGCGCCCGAGGGGTTCCAGTTCACGATCAAGGGATCGCGCTTCTGCGTGATGCGCGCCCGTCTTGCCGAAGGTGCCGAGGGAATCGGCAACTTCTTCGCGCAGGGCTTCACTGCCTTGGGTCCGAAGCTCGGTCCCATCATGTGGCAATTCCCGGCACGCCGTAAGTTCGACCGCGACGACATCGCCGGCTTCATCGACCTGCTGCCCACTGAGCTCGAGGGTCTGCCGCTCCGCCACGCGATCGAGCCGCGGCACGAGAGCTTCCAGGACGAGCGATTCTTCGAACTCTGCCGACCGAGGAACATCGCGGTCGTCCTCGATGACTCTCCCGATTACCCGGCGATCGTGGCCGACACCGCGGACTTCACCTACGCGCGCCTGCAGCGCATGAGCGAGGAGATCGTCACCGGCTATGACGATGACGCGCTGGCGGCGTTCGCAACGGAAGCTCGCAAATCGCAGCTTGCTGGCAGAGACGCCTACATCTTCATGATCAATGGCGCGAAGGTCCGAGCGCCGGCCGCGGCACTCGCCCTGCAGGACCTTATCAGAGGTTAGATTTGCGGTAACTCGGCGTCCGTGGTCTACTGCCGTTCGGAACGACGCCGCTCTCTTGCTGGCGTTTTCGCCTCGTCAGGCGACGCCGTTCCCTTGTGAAGCGGGGGCCGGGGGGCTCCCGCCAGAGGGAGGCATTGCACATGCGTAAACTGATGCTCGGTGCACTTGGCGCCGCGACGATGGTTTGGACCAGCGTGGCCGCGGCGCAGGAACTGCCCCTCAGGGGTGGGGAATTCTGGGATGTCGGCGCGGTTACGATCGATGACGGGCACTTCGGCGACTATGCCGACTTCCTCGCCTCGCAATACCGCAAGAACATGGAATTCCAGAAGTCGAAGGGGTGGATCAAAGGTTACCACATCCTGTCCAACGTCAATAAGCGGGCCGGCGAGCCGGACCTCTACCTCGTGACCATCTTCGATCATGTGACGACGCCCGCCGAAGACATTCAGCGGGAGAAGGAGGCCAACGCCTTCCTCAAGCAAAACACTCGACAGAATATGGCCGCGAGCGGCCAGCGCGCCACTTACCGCCACCTGGGATCGGACATGCTCCTCCAGGAGATGGTCTGGTCGAAGTGAGTTGACGGAAGCGCCGTGCGATTGCGCGGCGCTCCGCCTTTCGCCATGACACGGCTGATCATGCCCGGTCAGCCGATCCGCATCAGCCTCTTCGCGCCGGACGGGCGCATGGGCAAAGCCATCGCCGATGCAGCCGCCAACGATCCGACCTTCGAGATCGTGCAGGATCGTGGCGATGTCCTGATCGACTTTTCCGCACCGGGCGCGCTGCAGACGAGCCTCGATCAGGCGGTATCGGCAGGCACGCCGATCCTGATCGGAACCACGGGCCTCGACGAAGCGGCGGACGCGCGGATCGCCGAGGCCGCGAAGCAGATAGCGGTGCTTCGTGCAGCAAATACGTCGCTCGGGGTCGCCCTGCTTGCCGATCTGGTCGAGCGTGCGGCGAAGGTTCTCGGGCCCGAGTGGGACATCGAGATCGCCGAGACGCACCATCGCATGAAAGCCGACGCACCTTCCGGCACGGCCCTGCTGCTTGGCGACGCCGCAGCTCGGGGGCGTGGTAGCGAACTGGATGCCGAAAGCGGCAGGGTCGGTACGGGGCTTGAGCGGCAGCGCGGCTCCATCGGTTTCGCGGCTCTTCGCGGTGGGACCGTGGCCGGGGATCACGACGTCCTGTTCCTGGGGCCTGAAGAGCGCCTCATCCTCTCGCACCGCGCCGAGAGCAGGATGATCTTCGCCCGCGGGGCGCTTGCTGCGGCTCGGTTCCTCGTCGGTAAGCCTGCCGGCCTCTACTCCATGCGGGACGTGATCGGGGCCACAGCGGCTTGAGCGAGCGAGAGACGGCTCCAGAAGGCCCTGCCCTCGCCCGGCGGCTCGGCCGGTTCGACGCGACCATGCTGGTGATGGGCGGCATCATCGGCTCCGGGATCTTTGTCACGCCGGCCGAAGTCGCACGGCACGTCGGAACGCCGCTCCTGATCGTAGGCGTGTGGGTGCTCGGCGGTCTGATCGCACTCGCAGCGGCTTTCGTTTACGCCGAGCTTGCCGCGCGGCGGCCCGAAGTTGGCGGTCAATATGCCTATCTGCGGGACGCCTTCGGGCCGATGCCCGCCTTCCTTTACGGCTGGTCGTTGCTGCTCGTGATCCAGTCCGGCGGTATGGCGGCCGTCGCAATCACCTTCGCCCGTTACTTCAACGACCTGGTGCATCTGAGCGTGTCCGACAGCCTTGTCGCGGTGGTCACGCTGTCACTCCTGACGCTGATCAATTGCTTCGGGGTTCGGTCCGGCAGCAATGTGCAGAGCGGCCTGATGGTGCTCAAGATCCTCGCCATCGGCGCGCTCGTTCTCATTGGCTGGCTGGTCGCACCGGCGAGTGCCGCAAGCAGCACGTCCCCGGCGGCCGACGCCGGTTCGATCGGCACGCTCGCCGCAATCGGCGCCGCAATGACGCCGGTGATGTTCTCCTACGGCGGGTGGCAGACGGCGAGCTTCGTCGCGGGCGAGATGAAGAACCCGCAGCGCGACCTCGCGATCGGCCTGCTGCTCGGCGTTGTCGGCGTGATCGTGCTCTACACGGCCGTGGCCGCCGTGTGCGTCCATGCGCTTGGACCGGCCGGGCTCGGAGCTTCGAAGACTCCGGCGACCGACGTCATGCGCCTCGCAATCGGGAGCAAGGGTGCGACCTTCATCGCGATCGGCGTCACGATCTCTACGCTCGGCTTCCTAAGCCAGGGCATGCTGACCGCTCCACGCGTCTATTTCGCCATGGCGGAGGACGGCCTCTTCTTCCGCCGCGTGGCTGAGGTCAGCGCGACAACCCGCGTCCCGGTGGTCGCCATCATCCTGCAGGGCGTTGTCGCCGCGGTCATCGCCCTGTCGGGCACCTTCGGACAGATCCTCAGCTATGTGGTGTCCGTCGACTTCATCTTCTTCGGCCTGACCGGCGCGGCCCTGTTCGTCTTCCGGCGGCGCAGCGCGGCTGGGGGCGTCGCCTTCAAGGTTCCCGGTCACCCGTTCACAACAGCGTTCTTCGTCATCGCCTGCTGGACCGTCGTGGTTGCAACCGTCCTCAACAACCCGATCAACAGCCTGATCGGCTACGCAATCCTGGCGGCGGGTATCCCTGCCTGCCTCTACTGGCAGCGGAAGAACCCTAGGGCATCCGCATGAGGACCATGAAGTCCGACTACATGCACTGGGCGAAGTTCAAGCCGGCAGTCCGGTATCCGCTGACCGGCAGCGAAGTGCCGCACTTCCGCATGGACTCGCTTCCGCTGAGCATCGCCGACCTCGACATGGATGGCGCGAGCCACCCGCGTTACCAGCCGCTCCGAGAGCGGATCGCGGCGCGGTACGGCGTCGGTGTCGATCGGGTGGTGAGCGCCGACGGCACGTCGATGGCGAACTTTCTCGCCATGGCCACGCTCATCAGCCCCGGTGACGAAGTGCTCGTCGAGCATCCCACCTACGAGCTGCTCCTCGGCGCTGCGAGCTTCCTTGGCGCGAGGATCACGCGATTCGACCGCAAGCCCGCGGAGGCTTTCCGCCTCGACCCTGCGGCAGTGGAGCAGGCGCTCACTCCCAGAACCCGGCTGATCGTGATCACCAACCTCCACAATCCGAGCAGCGTGCTTGCCGAGGAGGCGGAGCTCCGCGCCATAGGCGACCTCGCCGCGCAAGTCGGCGCACGAGTGCTGGTCGACGAGGTTTACCTCGACGCCGCGGTTCCTCCGCGTCGAAGCTCGGTCCACCTCGGACCGGAGTTCGTGGCGACCAACAGCCTTACCAAAGCCTATGGTCTGAGCGGCCTGCGCTGCGGGTGGATCCTCGCCGAGCCCGAACTCGCGGAGCGGATGTGGCGGCTCAACGACCTGTTCGGCGTCAACCAGGCGCATCAGGCCGAGCGCCTCGCCTGCATTGTCCTCGACAACATCGACCAGGTGATTGGCGATATGCCTGCAGTCCTCAGCCGTAATCGCGACCTGTTTAATGCCTTCATCAAGGGCCGTGAGGACCTCGCCTGCGCCCCGGCCGAGCATGGCATCACGGCGTTCCCGCGCTGGAC
>DASVXN010000136.1:0-5543 GCA_036392635.1 Sphingomicrobium sp.
GCCAGCGCCAGTGGTGAAGGATCCTGAGGAGTGTCGGAAAATCCAGGATCGCGGCCGCGGAATAGCTCCGCTGCCCGCGCCCAAGGTTCGGCCCGTCGGCCGCAAACGGACCGACCGGCCACTGGCCGTCCTCCTTGACCGTAATACTCGTGTTCACGCCCGCCTGCTCCCTGCGGCTGCCCCGCCGTGACTAAATCGGCCCGAACATCGCCAGGATGGGGATGCTCTGAAGTAACTGCTTCTGCACCGCTTTCACCCGCGAACCATCGACGACGACAATGTCGCCGGGGTAGATTTGCGGATCGGGCGACTGGCCGCGCCGGATGGCCGTCAGGTCGAACGCCGCGGCCTGGCGCTTGCCCCCGATCGTGCGGAAGACGGCGACGCGCCGCGCGTTCGCATCCTCCGCCGTTCCACGAGCGAGCGCGATCGCCTGGATGAGACTGATCGGTCCGGCGACGGGGAACGACCCGCCGTTGGTGACGGCCCCGTCGACGGTAACGACGTGCGCGGTCGACGACTTGATCGCCACGCTGACGTCGGGATGCTCAAGATACTTGGAGCCGAGCTTCTGCGTCAGGGCATCGTGCAATTGCGCCGTGGTGAGGTTTGCAGCCTGCACCTGCCCGATCAGCGGAAGCGAGATATTGCCGGCAAGATCAACGTCATATTCGCCAGACAGGTCATCCATCTTGAAGACCTTGATGCCAAGCTTGTCCATCGGCGCGATCTTGTAGTCGGCACCGAGCGTCTCGAAGTGCGCCTCGTCAGGCGCGGCCAGCGGCTTGTCGTAGGCGATCGAGCCGCCGCGCGTGTCAGCGCAGCCGGCAAGCGCGGCGACGGCGAGGAGCCCGCTGAGCGTCAACAATCGACGGGGCGCACCAAAAGACAACACGACCGCTCCTCGCAATCATTGCGCGACTAACCGAAGTCGACGAATTCCTAACCATTACGCCTAATTCGCGAACGGCAGCAACTTCAATTGCGTAGCGGCTGTCAGGCTCGGCCGCTCGTGTCGAGGAGCCAGCGGTCGCCTCCTTCGATCGCAAGCGCCGTCAGCACGCCGGTCCGGTAAGCTCCAGTGTCGATGCCAATGCGGTTCGCCCGGTGCTCGACGGCGCTGGAGATGGTGTGACCGTGGACCACGACGAACCCGTGATCGGTCTCGTCGTTGAGGAAAGGCTCGCGGATCCAGCGCATGTCGGCCTGGGTCTGCTGCTCGAACTGAACGCCGGGACGTATGCCTGCGTGGACGAAGAGATAATCGCCGAAGCGGCAGCTGTCGGCGAAGCTTTCGAGGAACTCGACATGTTCTTTCGGGATGGCCCGGCGGACAATCGCGAGCGCTTCCTCGTCGGTTGCGCGCGCGACTTCTGCCACGTTCACGCCGTAGCTTTGCAGGCACTCGGTGCCGCCGAACCAGCGCCACTTCGCGATGAGCTGCGCCTCACCCCGCAGAATACGGAGAAGCACTTCCTCGTGATTGCCGAGCAGGAAGACCGGCTGGATACCCGGCCTCCTATAGGTGCGAAGCCGTTCGAGCACCTGGCAGGAGCTGGGGCCCCGGTCGATGAGATCGCCGACGAACACGAGCAGTGTCTTCGCAGCGGGTTGCTGATCCAGCTCAGCATGAATCTTGGCGAGCAGGTTCTCGAGCAGGTCGAGGCGCCCGTGGATATCGCCAATGACATAGGCGCGGTGACCGCGCGCGCCCACGGGTCCGTTTTGCCGTCGAGAAGAGAGTCCGAGCATCAAGCCACCGATTACGCCGAACCGAGCCCGGCAATCACGTCAAGATAGGCGCGGATTACGAATTCCTCGCTAAACTGCTCCTGAACCTTGTGCCGTGCCGCCTCGCCCATGTCAGCGCGCTGGTCCGTGGGCAACTCGGCCAGGCGGCGCATGGCAGCGGCAAGAGATGAGGAGTCGCGCGCTGCGCAGAGGAATCCGTTGACGCCCTCTTCAACCACTTGCCGGCAGCCGGGGACGTCGGACGCGACCAGCGGGCGAGCCATCGCGGCACCCTCGAGGAGAGATCGCGGCAGACCTTCGCGATAGGACGGGAGCACGACGGCGGTCGCCTCGGCGATGTAAGACCGGACATCGTCCGTCGTGCCGAGATACTCGACCGTGCCCTCCCCCGCCCACTGCTGAAGCTCGGCACTGCTCACCGCAGTGCGGTTGCCGTCGTCGATGGGACCGAGCAGCTGGAAACGGGAGCCCGGCAGGACCGAACGGAGCGAACGTGCGGCTTCGACGAACTCGACCACGCCCTTGTCGCGCAGCATTCGGCCGACGAAGAGGAAGATTGGTGGTCCATCCGGCGCGGGCGTGGGTGTGAACCGATCAAGATCGATTCCGGAGCCCGGGAGAACGTGGGCCTGACGATCACGGACGAGCTTCCGCTCGACGAAGAGGGTACGATCCTCTTCGTTCTGGAAGAACACTGCTGGAGCACGGCCGAACCCCACACGGTAAAGACGCGTGACGACCTGTTGGAGCGGCCCATTCTTCATGAATGCGGTGCCGAGCCCGCTGACGTTCGGAATGGCTGGAATACCGAGCGATGCGGCGGCTAGCGAGCCGTAGATGTTCGGCTTGATCGTGTAGCCGAGATAAGCCGCGGGCTTCAGCCGTCGCAGCAAGACGCGATAAGTTTGGAGGAGCTTTAGATCAGCGACCGGGTTCAACCCGGAACGATCGATCTGGACGTGGATGCGCTCGACGCCGAGCTCGCGCATTCGGCTTTCCACCGCGGCATCTGCCGGTGCAATGACAACCGGGCGATAGCCGGCACCTTGAAGCGCTCGGATCAGCCCGGTGCGGAAGTTGGCGATGTTCCAGTCGCTGTTCGCGGACAGGACAATAGTGCGCTGGTGCACCCCGTTCAGGCGCTGAGCAGCTGGAAGCGCGGTATTTCGACGTCGAAGGCCGTGCCTTCCTCATCCACCATCCGGTAGGCCCCGCTCATCGCGCCGGTGGGCGTATCGAGCGGACAACCGGAAACATAGTCAAAGCTTGCGCCGGGCGCGATCAGCGGCATCTCGCCGACGACGCCCTCACCCACGACTTCGTGGATCGTGCCCCGACCATCGATGATGGTCCAGCTACGCGACAGCAGCTGAACCGCGACCTCCGAGCCGTTCTCGATCCGGACGTGATAGGACCAGAACCAGCGGTTGGTGGAGGGGTCGGACTGCTCCGCCAGGAAGCTGACGGCAACACGCACGGCGATACCGCGGGTTACCGCTACATTCGGGAACAGCATGGCGAGCGTATCGATCGTCACATCATTGACCCTAAGCGAGACCACCCGCGCGGCGCAACCGGTCGACGAGCCGATCGCGCGCTTCCGCGATCTGGCGCGAACGATCCGTGAGCACATCGCGGAGGAGGAAGTGGCCGGTGAGGTCCAGACCTTGCGAGATTTCCCGCCATGAGGCTCTTCCGCCGTGGCGAACGAAGGGCGGCAGCGGCAGCAGCTTGCCGGCATAGGGCTCCGCCTCGGCTGCGCTGACGGCGCGGCCGGACCGCGGGCTGACCGCGATGAGATTGTCGTTGCTTCCGCTCACGACGCAGCTGTCGAGGTCGAGGCCGAAGCCCAGCTCGGCAAGGAGCAGCAGTTCGTAACGTACCAGCGCCGAGCCCCAGCCGCTGGCCGAAGGTGCGGCCTCGATCGCGTCGAGCAAGCCTTCGAGGGCCTGATACAGGCGGGGATACGGCTGACCTTCCGGCAGCGCCGTAGCGGTCAGCACGGTGGCCCAGTCGATGGCGGAGGCCGGCAGCGGCTCCGAGAGCATCGGCCCGCGGCTGTGTACCAGCTCGACGACGGCTTGCGGAAGCTGTGCCTCGGTGCGCGCGGAGAGCTGCGCCTGCACCACATTGCCCGGCATCAGGACCGGCCGCATTCTCCGACCGCGCGCACCCCGCACATAGGCCGCGATCAGTCCTTCGTCGGGAGTCATCAGCCGGACGATCGCACCATGCTCGCCGTGAGGCCGGAGAGCGCAGACGATCGCCTCGGTCTCGCTCCTCATCCGCGCGGGTGGAAATAGTCGTAGAGCTGGCGGGCCATGGCCTTGCTGATGCCGGGCGCCTTTTCGAGGTCCTCGAGCGCAGCGCCCTTCACGGCCCGGGCGGTGCCGAAGTGCATCAGCAGCGCGCGCTTGCGGTTCGGGCCAATGCCGGGGACCTCATCGAGGGTCGACGTCGTCAGGTTCTTGGCCCGCTTCGCCCGATGCGTGCCGATGGCGAATCGGTGGGCCTCGTCCCGTAAGCGCTGGACGAAGAACAAGGTGGCGGAGTTCGGCGGCAGTGTGATCTCGCGTCCGCCGGGCAGGTGAAACACCTCCCGCCCTTCGCGACCGTGGTGCGGGCCCTTGGCCACGCCGACCACCGGCACGTCGTGGACGCCCATGTCCTCCATAACCTCGCAGACCGCGGAGAGCTGGCCCTTGCCGCCGTCGATCAGCAGCAGGTCCGGCCATTCGCCGGACTGGCGGTCCGGGTCTTCCTTCTCCAGTCGAGCGAAGCGCCGCTCCAGCACCTCGCGCATCATCGCGAAGTCGTCGCCGGGCTGCGTGTCGGGGTTCTTGATGTTGAACTTGCGATAGCTGTTCTTCCGGAAGCCCTCGGGCCCAGCCACGATCATGGCGCCGGTCGCGTTCGTGCCCATGATGTGGCTGTTGTCGTAGACCTCGATGCGCTTGGGCACGTCGGCCAGGTCGAAAAGGTCGGCCAGCTCGCGAAGAATCTTGCCCTGCGTTGTCGTCTCGGCAAGCCGCCGATCGAGCGCCTCCTCGGCATTACGCGTCGCCTGCTCCATCAGCCGGCGGCGAGCCCCGCGCTGCGGGATCTCGATTACGACCTTCCGCTCGGCCCGTTCCGACAGCGCCTCCTCCAGCAGCTCTCGGTCGCCAAGCTCGCGGTCGACGAGGATGCGCTTGGGCGGCGGCATGTCCTCGTAGAACTGGACCAGAAAGCTCGACAGGACCTCGGCTTCCGGCACTTCGCTGGTATGCGCCGGGAAGAAGGCCCGGTGGCCCCAGTTCTGCCCTCCACGGATGAAGAAGGCCTGGATCGAGATCGTCCCGCCCTTCGTCGCCAGTGCAAACACGTCGGCATCACCGAGGCCCTCGGCGTGTACCGTCTGGCTGCCCTGGATGTAGGTCAGGGCGCGGAGCCGGTCGCGGTAGACGGCAGCGAGCTCATAGTCGTGGCGCTCGGCCGCTTCGGCCATCAGCCGCGATAGGCGCGCCTGCACGCCGGTCGACTTGCCGGCAAGGAACTCCTTCGCCTCGCCGACCAGCTCGCCGTAATCCTCGTCGCTGATCCGGCCGACGCACGGCGCCGAGCAGCGCTTGATTTGGTAAAGCAGGCAAGGCCGCGAGCGGTTCGCGAAAAAGCTGTCGGAACAGCTTCTTAGCAGGAACAGCTTCTGAAGCGCGTTAAGCGTGCGAGTGACGGACCCGGCGCTCGCGAAGGGCCCGTAATATTGCCCTTTGATCCGTCGTGCCCCGCGGTGCTTCTGAACGCGGGGGAAT
>DASVXN010000137.1:0-3961 GCA_036392635.1 Sphingomicrobium sp.
AGCTCGACGGTTCCGCCGCGCTCCACGACGTTGAGCTTCACTTGCCCAGTGAGCCCCTCTTCCTCGAGCTTGCCGGCGATCAGGCCGGCGGTGAACGGGGTCGCGAACAGCGGAACCTTCAACTCGTCGGCGAGATAGGGAAGCGCGCCGATATGGTCCTCGTGCCCGTGCGTCAGCACGATGCCGGCCAGACGCTCCTGCTGGTTTTCGATGAACTCGAGGTCGGGAAGGATCAGCTCGACGCCAGGATAGGTCGGATCTGCAAATGTGAGGCCGAGGTCGACCATGATCCACTGCCCGCGGCAGCCGTAGAGATTGACGTTCATGCCAATCTCGCCGGAGCCGCCGAGGGCGACAAACAACAACTCTTCGCCTGGGATCATTCTTCGCTCTGCTTCGGGCTCACTGCCGTCATATCGTACAACAGGCTCAAACCCTGGATCGTGAGGTCGGGTTCAATCGCATCGAACACTTTCGTGTGCTTGTCGAACAGCGTCGCAAGGCCGCCTGTGGCGATAACGGTGAGAGGGCGGCCAATCTCGGCCTTTAGCCGCTCGGTGAGGCCCTCGAGCATGGCGACATAGCCCCAGTAGATCCCGATCAGCATCTGGCTCTGCGTCGTGCGTCCGATCACCGTGCCGCTTTCCGGCGCCTCGATGGCGATGCGCGGAAGCTTGGCCGCGGCGCTGACCAGCGCGTCGAGGGACAGGTTGATGCCTGGCGCGATGATGCCTCCGCGATAGGCTCCGGTCGGGCCGATGACGTCGAAAGTAGTCGCCGTGCCGAAATCGATGACGAGCAGCTCGCCCTCGTACTTCGCGTGAGCGGCAATGGCGTTGAGCGCGCGGTCGGCTCCCACATTCTGCGGCTCGTCGACATCGAGTTGCAGCGGCCATGCCGCGGCGCCCTGGCCCGCAACCAGAGCGGTCTTGCGGAAGTACTTTTCCGACAAGACCTGCAAGTTGTGGAGCGCGCGCGGCACCACGGTGCCGATGATCACGCCGTCGACCTGGTCGCGCGAGAAACCCTCGAGTTCGAGCAGCTGGTGCAGCCAGACAGAATATTGATCCGCCGTGCGCCGAGGGTCCGTCGCTATGCGCCAGCGGGCCTTGATCTCGCCCCCGTCGACGAGCGCGAAGACCAGGTTCGTGTTGCCGACATCGACCGCCAGGATCATGGCCGCGCCCTAGCTATGTCGGGTCGCCTTCACAACTCGACGTCGCCAGCGCGGACGAGCTCGAGCGAGCCGTCGTCGCGGCGCAGGCGAAGCGCTCCGTCGGGCTCGATGCCCTCGAACCGGCCTGAGACCATCTCATCGGCGCCCGAGTGGACTTTGACAGCCGTTCCGAGCGGATGGGCGCGCGCCAACCATGCCTGCGCGAGCAGCGCAGGCTCGCTCCGCCGCCAAACATCGAGAAGCCGTGCGAAGCTGCCGGCGAGCAGAGGCGCGAAGGCTTGGGGCAGCAAGGTGCCACCCAGCGACGCAGCCTCGCGACCGGCTACGTCGGGTGCATCGGCCAGGTTGACACCGAAGCCGACAGCCACGCGGTTACCGCTGCGTTCGAGCAGGATCCCGGCGAGCTTTTTGCCCGAAAGCAGCACGTCGTTCGGCCACTTCAGCATCAGGGACCGGCCGGGCGCATGGACGTCAACGGCTTCGAGTAGAGCAAGGCCTGCTGCCAGCGACAGCGTTTGCGCGTGCGGATCGGCGCTCCGAAGCTGGACGATCGTGCTGCCGTAGAAATTGCCGTCGACCGAGACCCAGGTGCGACCCTGACGTCCCCTGCCCGCCTCCTGGTGCAGCGCGATCAGCCAATCGCCTTCGACGGCGCTCTGGTCGGCAATCAGGTCGGCATTGGTCGAGCCGGTGCGCTCGACGATGCGGATGCGCGTCAGAAAATCGATCCCGCGGCTTTGTCCGTGTACGATCCGAGCGGACCGATCAGCAGGTAGCCGATCGGGGACACGATCAGCGCTGCGATCAGGATGAGCAGCCCCTGGATTGGCTCACGCGGACGGGCATAAGGCTCCGCAGGCTCGTCCATGTACATCACCTTCACGATGCGAAGGTAATAGTAAGCGCCGATCACGGTGCCGAGAATGCCCGCCACGGCGAGCGCGATGTAGCCGTTTGCGACTGCCGCGTTGAACACCATCCACTTCGGCCAAAAGCCGAACAGCGGCGGGATGCCGGCCAGGCTGAACATGAAGATGGCGAGCGCCGCCGCGAATGCCGGACGAGTCTGCGCCAGGCCGGAGAGGCTCGCGATGCTCTCGACCGGCTGCCCATCTGCGTCGCGCATCCACATCACGCAGAGGAAGGCCCCAAGCGTCATCACGATATAGATTGCCATGTAGAAGAGCACCGACGACGCGCCCTGCGGCGTACCGGCAGCGAGGCCGATCAGCGCGAAGCCGACATTGTTGATCGACGAATAAGCCAGCAGGCGCTTGATGTTCGTCTGCCCGTAAGCGGCGATCGCGCCAAGGAAGATGGACGCAAGCGCAGCGAAGATGATGATCTGCCGCCAGGCATCGGTGGCAGGACCGAGGCCCTGCACGCACAGGCGCGTTGCCAGCAGGACCGCGGCAGCCTTGGGCGCGGAGCCGAAGAAGGCGGTGACCGGCGTCGGCGCGCCTTCATAGACGTCCGGCGTCCACATGTGGAACGGCACGGCACTCGCCTTGAAGGCCAGACCCGCAAGCACGAACACAAGGCCGAACAGCAGCCCGAGTGACGGAGCACCGCGGCCGAAGGCAGCAGCGATGCCGTTGAAGCTCATCGTGCCGGTAAAGCCGTAGAGCAGCGAGATGCCGTAAAGCAGGATGCCGCTCGCCAGCGCGCCCAGCACGAAATATTTCAGGCCCGCCTCGGCCGAGCGCTCATCGGTGCGGCGGTAGGATGCGAGCACGTAAGCGGCGAGGCTCTGCAGCTCGAGTCCGACGTACAGTGCGACGAGGCTGGTGGCGGAGACCATGACCGCCATGCCGACGGCCGAGAATACGATCAGCACCGCATATTCGCTCGAATGCTCGTGGTCGCGCTCGAACCAGTAATGCGCGGCAATGATCGCGACTGCCGCGGCCGGGAACATGATTGCCTTGCCGAAGCTCGAGAAGAGATCGGCGGACAGGAAGCCTTCGAAAACCGGCCCCGCGTGGGAGGGCGCGCCGATCAGCGCGAGCGTGGCGCCGATCAACAGCGCGACCGCGAGCCAGCTCGTCAACCCCGCGCCTCGGCGACCGGTGAAGGCCGCGACCATCATCAGGATCGTGCCGCCGATCGACAGGATCAGCTCAGGGAGCAGCGGAGCTACGAAACCGGGGATCAATGTTCGGCTCCCATGTGCATGTGCGCCGCACCCTTGCCCAGCGTCAGCTTGGAATCACCCGCAGGCGTGACATTCTCCAGGCGGGTGAGCAGTCGGCCGACGTCGTTCCGCATCGGGCGCATGAAGCTTTCCGGATAGATGCCCATCCAGAACACGGCGATGGCGATCGGCGCCAGCAGCCACCACTCGCGGGGCGACAGGTCGGGCATGGCTGCGGCCTCGGCCGTCCGCGGCGTCCCGAAGCAGATGCGCCAATAGAGATAGAGCATGTAGGCCGCGCCGAGAATGATGCCGGTCGTGGCGACGATGGCCGCCCAGCTGGATGCGCGATAGGTGCCGACCAGGCTCAGGAACTCGCCGACGAAATTGCTCGTCGCCGGAAGCCCGACGCTCGCCATCGTGAACACCATGAACAGCAGCGCATAGCCAGGCATGTTGTTCGCGACGCCACCGTAGCGCTCGATCTCACGCGTGTGCAGGCGATCGTAGACGACACCGACGCAAAGGAAGAGCGCACCCGAGACCAGGCCGTGGCCGAGCATCACGAGCATTGCCCCCTCGATGCCCTGCCGGTTCATTGCGAAGAGGCCGAAGGTCACGAACGCCATGTGCGCCACCGACGAGTAAGC
>DASVXN010000138.1:0-15472 GCA_036392635.1 Sphingomicrobium sp.
CACGCCGCCGGACCTGGCGTCGAGCGCTTCGCTCAATGAGCGCATCAACTCGCGGCGGTTGGCCAAGCCCGTAGTCGGGTCGGTATTCGCGTTCCGCTCGGCAAGCCGCTCCGCCGTCTCGTAGGCATCGAGCGCGTCGCGCAGGTCCTTCGACCGGCGCCAGCCGAACAGGATGATGGCGATGTTGAGCAGGAAGGCGACCTTCAGCGTACTCGCCGAGTCCGGCAGCCGGCCGCCGAAGAGCGCCGCCGGGATGATCTGGCTGCCCAGCGCCACGAACAGCAGCAACGCGGCGATAGTTGCACACGTGGTGATGACGTGGCTGCCCGCGAGGCGGACAGTCTTGCTCCTCGCTCTTCCCAACTTGAAGTCCACTTCTTGCCCCACGGCAGCTTATGGACGCGAGAAGTGAAGATTATCCTTACGGTAGTTTCGTGAGCTGACCGGCTCGCCTTGTCAGCGCTCGTTCGCGACCGAAAGCTGGTCGCTGACCAGCCGCACGGCCTCAGCCGTCGCCTGCTCAGGCGAGAGCGTGCTCGTATCGAGCGTGAGCGCATCGCCCGCAGCCTTCAGCGGCGCGACCTCCCGGCAGGAGTCCCGCTCGTCGCGCGCCCGAATGTCGGCAAGCACGTCCTCGTAATGCGCGTTCATGCCTCGCCGTTCGAGTTCCTTGAGCCGACGGTCGGCACGGATCTCAGGCGTGGCGGTGACGAACAATTTCACGTCGGCGTCAGGAGCGATCACCGTCCCGATGTCCCGACCGTCGAGGACTGCCCCGCCCTGCTGCCCCGCGAAGGCCTGCTGGCGCTCCAGCAACGCGGCCCGGACGGAAGAATAGGCGGAAATCATCGAGGCGATCTTCGACACCGGCTCGGTCCGGAGATCCGGATCGTCAGGATCGAAGCCGAGATCGTCGCATGCCCTCAGCGCCTCGAACTCGCTCGAGGGATTACCGCCCCAGCGCCACAGGTTCAGCGCCACGGCCCGATAGAGAAGCCCCGTGTCCATGTGCGGAAGGTTGAAGTGAGCCGCGAGGGCACGCGCAATGGTCCCCTTCCCGCTTGCCGCAGGTCCGTCGACGGCAATCACAGGCCCCTTCTTTTTGCCGTCGTCCAATCCCATGTTCCTGGCGAGAGAGGCGCTGCTTTGACAGGGGCATAACCCTATGGCAAGGCGCGCCGCCGACCGCGGTCCGATGTCCGCGACGCTCGCAATTCATTGGCGCATTCTACTGGAGTTGAGACCCGACATGGTGAAGCCCGAATGGGGCACCAAGCGCACTTGCCCCAAGTGCTCGACCCGCTTTTACGACCTCGGCAGCGAGGATCCGGTTCATTGCATCAGCTGCGGGACCGACTTCGTGCCCGAGCCGGTGCTGAAGTCCAAGCAGCCGCTCGCCTTTGAGGCTGTGCCGGTCGCGCAGAAGGAACCCGCGCAGGACGACGAGCTCGCCGCCGACGATCTTGCGGTCGACGAGGATGCAGAGATCAGCGCAGACGAGGAAGTCGACCTGGAGACGGGCGACGACGACCTGGGTGTCGAAACCGCCGGCGAGGACGACGACAGCTAAAGCCAGGCTGTTCTGAAATATTCCCCCTTTTCCAGCGGGGGAAACTTCGCCTAAGGGCGTCGAAGGACGTGGGGCCGTAGCTCAGCTGGGAGAGCGTCGCAATGGCATTGCGAAGGTCAGGGGTTCGATCCCCCTCGGCTCCACCACTTCCTTCAAAAACTTGGACTAATCGCTAGCGTCGACTGCCCATCGGCCCCGGCTTAGTGGTCCTGAGGGGTCGGGTCTTCCGCGGTGAATGCGGAGCAGCAGGGCTTCGCCACCGCGTGATATTCCATCAGCTCAACGCGCGTTCCGTCGGGATCGTACAGGTTCGCCTGCCACTTGCCGTCGCGGCCCATGCTGGGGCCGTCGTGGCGTTCCGGTAGACGTTCTTCGGCGTAGAGGCGGGTCATAATCGCTTCCATGTTCGGCACGGCCAGCGACACATGGTTGAGCACGCCAAGCTGCCTCGCATCAACGCGGTCGGCAGGGACCGTCGAGCCCGGCCCAACCATCATATATTCCAGCCAGTCACGGCCGTCGGGCACCTGCTGCGACACCCAGTCGACGGCATTCTCCCGCATCGCACCGAACCAGTACGGGCGGAAGCCGAGCAGCGCCCGGTAGAAGCTGTCCTGAGCTGCGCGATCACGGACGAGATAACCGACATGAATGATTCGATCGCTCACTGCTGAGCGGGACAGCGCGGCGGGAGCGCGGCCCGCCTGAGTGAACTCGACGTAATTGCCCTCGGGGTCGCGCGCCGAGAACCAGCGGCTTCCGTCGGCGCCCGTGCGCAGTTGCCCAACGCCGCTCCCCGCGCCGAGATAGGTGCGGAGCCGCACCGCGTCGTTGGTCGCGTAGGCGACATGAGCCAGCATGGACGCACCTTGAGACTGCGGTGCCGGCAGGACTTCGACGAACTGGCGTGGGCCGAAATAGTAGCGCACGCCCGCCGAGTTCTCCGGATCGGCCGCCTTGGTCCCGCCGAGGATATGACCGTAGAAGCGGTCGGAAGCCGCGAGATCGCGCGCGTAGACCGCGATGTGGGACACGCCGGTAATGGCGGGCCGCTCGACGGAGCGAGCACCCGCAGGCGCTGCGGCAGCGGAAACGGCGAACGCCAGAAACAGTCCAGTTCGAAGCACTGTGGTCACCCCCTCGTCGTGGCGACCTTCACGCTACCGGACCGCTGGATCGTCGACCAGCCCACCCGCGGGCCACGCAGCGCCTGGATGACCGCCTTGATCACGACATAGTACATGACCTGCCGGTAACCGAACCGCTGCGGGATCAGCCACAGCATCAACCGCCAGTCCTCCCTGCGCTCCAGTGCCATCGCGATCAGCCCGGCGGTAAGGTCGATTGCCGCGAAGAGAACCCAGAACAGCGCGACGTGCTGCAGGTCGCCCTTCATGGCGGTGTAGCCGTGCTCCTGGATCGACGTGACGGTCCAGAAAATGTTCAGGACCAACGCGAGGTCGATAATCGGCGAGACTAGCGCGAAGAGGAGCTGGAAGACGATCGTTTGCGGCAGGCCCACGAGGGCAAGTCCGCCCGGCCTGCCCTCCGCGATGATCCCCTTGTGCTTCCATACGCACTGAATGGTCCCGAAAGCCCAGCGGAAGCGCTGCCGCGCCAGCTGCCCGAAGGTCTGCGGCGCCTCGGTCCAGGCGATCGCGCTTTGGTCGTAGGTCACGTGCCAGCCGGCGCGCTGGACCGCGATGGTGAGGTCCTGATCCTCGGCGAGCGTCTCGGGCGGGTAGCCGCCGACCTCCAGCAGGGCCGGTTTCCGCCAAGCGCCGACCGCGCCGGGTACAACCGTCATCGCGCCCAGCCTCGCAAGAGCGCGCCGTTCGAGGTTCTGGGCGGTGACATATTCGAGCGCCTGCCACCTGGTGACGATGTTGACGCGATTGCCCACCTTGGCGTTGCCCGCGACGGCAGCGAGCCGCTCGTCCTCGGCGAACCATCGTGCCAGCCGTGCAATGGTGCCCGTTTCAAACTGCGTATCGGCGTCCAGCGCGATGACAAGGTCGCTCTTGGCCACGCCAAGCCCGTGGTTGAGTGCCCGGGCCTTGCCCCCGTTGGCCAGCGTCATCAGGTGCACGCGTTCGTCGCCTGCAAAAGCAGTTCTGACGACCTCCGCGGTGCGATCCTTCGACCCGTCGTCGATGACGATCACTTCGAGCCGCACGCTCTCGCTAGCCAGAACCTGCCTGATCGAGCGTTCGATCACCCGCTCCTCGTTGAATGCAGGAATGAGGACGCTGACGAAGGTTGCGGGGTCGATAGGCGGGGGCTTGCGGCGGAGGTCCTTCCCAGCAGACACAAGGCCCAAACCGGTGAGCACCACCGCGCGCGCGATGCCGAGCGCGATCGCTACGGTGAAAAGCACGCTCAAGGCGCGGATCGACAAACTGAGGAGTTGGAAAAGGCCGAGATCGACGCGCGCGGCGAGAAAGTCCGAGTGCGACAGCGGGGGCATGGCCTGCTTCGCGGAGAGTCCGGCAAGCTCCGACACCGGCACGAACTTGTACCCGCGCGCGCGCAGCTGATCGATGATGATCGGGAGCGCGGCGACTGTCTCGCTCCGGTCGCCGCCTGAGTCATGGAGCAGCACGATGTTGCGGCTGCATTGCGATTCCGAACTGTCGGCGCAGGTTGCGGGTGCGCTGAGCACGCGCGACAGGACGTTGTTGATGATCCCAGTCACGCCGGGACGCTGCCAGTCTTCGCTGTCGACGTGCAGGCCGACCGAGATGTAGCCGCGGTCCTGCGCCTCGGCCACCGGCAGGATCTCGTCGGCTGTCGTCGGCTCGGCGTCGCCGAAGAAAGGTGCTCGGAACAGCTTCAGCGTCCGGCCGGTGAACGCCTCGAACAGGCGCTGCGTCGCGTTCAGCTCGAACAGGGTTCGCGTGCTGTCGGTCGCGGCGAGGTTGGGGTGGGTGTAGGTGTGGCTGCCGACCTCGTGCCCTTCGCGTATCATGCGTTGCAGCAGCCCGCGCTCGGTCAGCGCGTTCTCGCCGACTACGAAGAAGGTCGCTGGGACGCGTTTTTCCTTGAGGATGTCGAGGATCTTCGGTGTCGACCGCGGGTCCGGCCCGTCGTCGAACGTCAAGGCAACGCTTTTCGGGCGAAAGCCGGTGCGGGTGATCGTGTAGGGTCTCGGTACGCGCACGAACTCGACGTCGGACAGCAGGCCACTGGCCCCGAACGTCAGGCGCCGCTCACCTGCGGTCGGCAGCGCGGTGATCCGCAGGATCTCGCCCTGCCCTTCAATATCGACGTTCGTGCCCTGCGCGAGATGTACAAGCCCACCGGCATTGCGCGGCAATGGTACCTTGCGTCCGAAGATCGACCACAGGCCTGGATCCTCTGCCCCGAGGCGCCAAAGGGCCACGTCGTGGATCCCGGCCCGGTCGAGAATGCTGAGCTCATTGTAGGCGCTCGCCGCATCGAGCAGCCAGACCGTGTGCCGGTGGCCGTTCTCGTCTTCGTACGCAAACGTGCTGTTTCCAGCGACACGATCGAAGATGGGCTTTGCCTCGCTGTCGCCTGCATCGACCCACGCTTCTTCGACATTCTTCGGATCGCCGCCGCCGTCGTGCCAGTCGTACGCATAATTGCCGATTGTCACGATCACCTTGTCGCGCGGAATCTGGCGCACGGCGGCAGCAACCTCGCTTGCCCACCATTGCTGAGAGGCGATCGGCCCCGCGGGGCCGTCGTTCGAATGTTCGTCATAGGCCATGACGAAAAGCTTGTCCGTGGCTGCCGCGAAGCCGCGGAGGTTCCATGCCTGACCGACCGGCACTGCCGCGGTCACCAGCCAGTTGTGGCGGTTGAAGCGGCCCTGGGCCTCACGCAGCAGCTGGAGGTAGTTGGCCTGCCCGCGCCGATCGAGATTTTCGAGGTCGAATACGGCACCCGACGCGTGATTCGCGACGAGGAACGCCTCGAACTGGTCGAGGAAACGACGGCGCAACCCGGGGTTGGCAAGCATGCCCTCGGTGCCTGCAGCATCCACCTGCCCATTTGCGAAATTCTGGACGACCGGGAGGAGCAACGGCCGGTGTGTGGCGCCGTTGACGATCGCTCGTCCGTCCCGGTCAGGCAGGACCTTGAAATGGTGGTTGGGCCCGGTGACCGTCGCCCATACGGGCGCAAGCCAGTCGAGATCGTCGATGTGCCGCTGCAGGGACGCCGTCGAGCTCTCGTCCCATGGCGTGTAGAAAGCGACATAGAGAGGCTTGCTCAGTGCCGCTGCCGCGACCGTTGCCCTCCGCGCTCCCACAGCATGTGCGCTCGGAGGTTGCGTGCCTAGAAGCACTTGAATGGCGCGGTCGACGCGACGGCTGGTGCGCGCAAGCAGCGACTGCTTCGGTGTCGGCTGGGCCACTCCGTGCTCGAGCGCGACGGGTAGCAGCGGCTGTGCGGGGACGACCCGGATAGTCGCGAACAACGCGGTAATGGAGAGGACGACCAGCAGCGCGAACAGGACAGCGGCCAGCGTGAACCTCTTACGGCGGCGTCCTGACGGATCGTAGAAAATCTGCCGATCGGCCATGGACTTGGCGCTAATTAAGTATGCGCGCCACCGCCAATGACCTTTCGTTCATCTGAGTAGGACCCGATCGCCTGATCAGCGATTTGCGTAGCGCCGGGTGCTGCGCGTCGTCTTCCGTAGGGCAGCGTTGCGAATGCAGTGGTTGAAGCCGATCCAGTCGACCCGATAGCCGCCCCGCGCGGCATTGCGGTTGCAGAGTTGGACCCGCCACTGCGGCGGCCGGTTCGACGACACATATGCGAGGGATCGTCGCATCGCTGTGCGCTGCGCCGCCATGCAACGGGCCTGCCATTGGCAGTTGACGCCGATATTCAGCTCGACCGGATCATGAAGCAGCGGGCGCGCCTTAACACCGCGAGAAGCCGCAAAGATTGCCACCGCAGCGGCAGCCACGAGAATCCACTTCATCCCGCCTAAACGATACAGCGGTCATACTGTGCCGCAAATAGTCGTCGGCCAGACAAGACAAAGGGCGACGGCACTATGTGCGCCGCCGCCCTTATGTTCTTACGAGAACTGGCTCTTAGCCGAGCGAGTTCGAAACGTTGTTGAACGTCGTGTTCAGCTTGTTGCCGATGCCCTGCATCGCGCCAATGGCGGCGACGGCAATGAGAGCGGCAATGAGGCCGTATTCGATGGCCGTTGCGCCCTTCTCGTTCTTAATCAGCTTCAGAAACTTGACCATCTGGGGTCTCCCGCAATGACTCGATTGGAACGGACAAAGCCCCGACCAACCCGTGACCGACCTAGGGCTGCGAGTGGATTTGCCAGTTCCTGGTTGAGGAACCGTTAAAGGCGGGATGCCGCAGATGAACTTTCGTTAGGCCTCAGCGAGAGGGCCAGTTCGCGCCTCGGCTACCTAACGCGCGTAGCCAGGCACCCTGCCGATCCGGCGATCGCGACACCAAACTTCCGTGTTGTGCGGACGCTGCATCGATCGAACGGCGAAGACGGCCTCGTCGTCACCCTCCGCTTCGATCACGCGATTGCCGACGATCGTGCCTCGCTCGTCGATGCTGTAAATCTGATACTCTTTCATGATTGCCCCCAGCCACTGAGGCTAAGGGGGCGCCGAAAAAGCTCAATCTTATCGTTGGTTAGCGCTAGAGCTTGACTACCGACATCAGTTTTCGGTGAGATCTTCAAGTTGCCGCATCAACTCGCGCAACGGCTTTGCAGCATTGCTCCATTCGGGCGGAAGCGGGCTCCTGCGCTCCTCTCGCCGATCAAGCGCCGGCGGCCGGAATTCGGCTGGGAGCGCCGGCGGCCTCGAGCGGTCGATCGCCACGGCAGAGTTCATGAAGTTGTGCCAGATGTCGGCCGGCACCGTGCCCCCGCTCACCTTCCCCAGTGACTTGTTGTCGTCCCGGCCGACCCACACGCCGACGACGAGATTGCCCGCGAAGCCGATGAAGACGGCGTCCCGGTTCTCCTGCGTCGTGCCGGTCTTACCGAAGGTCGGGACCGCAAGCGCCGCGCGCCGGCCTGTTCCATTGTTCGCGGCGGCGTAGAGAAGATCGAGCATCGGCGCCCAGTCCCGCTGCCGATTAAGGGCGCCGTTCGACTGGAAGAACGCCTTCAGACCGCTCGGCGGCTCCTGCTGCGGCAGGCCGCGCGGGATGACCGGATAGCGACCGCTTGCGATCGCAGCATAGGCCGAGGTGAGCTCGAGCAGGCTGACGCCCGCCGTCCCGAGGGGCAGGCTGGGGTTGTCCGGCAGCGGAGTCGTGATCCCGAGATCGCGCGCAGCCCTGATCACATTGGCACGGCCCACTTCCTGGCTGAGGCGAACCGTGGCCGCATTGCTTGACCGCGCGAAGGCCTCTCGGAGGGTGATCCTGCCGCGATACACCTTGTCGCTGTTCGCCGGCGTCCAGCCGTCGATGGTGATCGGCTTGTCCTCGACGATGCTGTCCGGCGTCCAGCCGGAGCGGAGCGCGGCAAGATAGACGAACAGCTTGAAGGCGGAGCCGGGCTGGCGCCGCGCCTGAGTCACTCGATTGAACGGGGAACTGGCGTAGCTCTTGCCTCCGACCATTGCGACCACTCGGCCGTCGGGACGCATTGCAACCAGTGCTGCCTGCGCGTCACCGATGGAGGCGCGAGTGATCGCGCGTTGCGCAAGCCGCTGAAGGTCCCAATCGAGCGTCGTCTCCACCTTCATCTTGCCGAAGCCGGCCTCGAACGCCTGGGCGGCCGAGGGCGCGACCCAATCGGCAAAGTAGGTGCCAGCCGGCAGCTTTGCCTCCTGCGCTACCGGCCGGGCTAGCGTGACTGACCTCGCCCGCGTCGCACTGATCACGTGCGTGTCGGCCATGGCCCGGAGCACCAGCTTACTCCGCTTCTGAGCGGCTCCGAGGTGCTGCGTCGGCGCGAGGCGTGAAGGCGCCTGCACCAGACCCGCCAACATCGCCGATTGTGCGAGGCTGAGGTTCTGCGGTTCCCGACGGAAGTAATGGTGCGACGCGGCGCGCAGGCCATAGACGCCATCGCCGAAGTAGACGCTGGACAGATAGCGCGAGAGGATCTCCTGCTTGGTGAGCCACGCCTCCAGCCAGAAGGCGATGATGATCTCCTGCGCCTTCCGCTTGATCGTGCGGTCCCCTGACAGGAAGCTCGTCTTGGCGAGCTGCTGAGTGATCGTGCTGCCGCCCTGCCGGACTCCGCCGCCGCGCATGTCGGCGACGAGGGCGCGCGCGATGCCGCGGGGGTCAATGCCCCAGTGCCGATAAAAGCGGCGATCCTCGATCGCGATGAACGCGGCGGGCGTGACCCGGTTGAGCTTCGTCACGTCGACCGGCGCTTCCTTGATGGCGCCGCGCATTGCGATCGCATGCCCGTCCTCGCTCATCAGCAGCATGGCCGGGTTGGGCAAGGGCTCGAGCGCACGCGACAATGGCGCAGTAATCACCAGCCAGAGCACGGTGATGAACAGAACCCCCATGATGAAATAGAGGACCAGCGGCCAGCGTCGTCGGCGGCGCGACAGGACTTCCGCCGCGGGAGTTTCGTCGGGCGCGTACGGGGAGCGAAATGGGTCGGGCAAGTCCTCGACTGGCAGGCCGTCCCGAGTCCAGATTGCGTCCCGTTCTGCCACGTTCATCGACTCGCTGGACTAGCCTTACTGCCTTACTCAGCTAAGACACTTGGCATGGGATTGCTAGATGCTTGCTGAACGTTCGGTTGGAGGTAAAGCCGCACGGATGCGGCGCCTTCTTGCACTGCTCGTCGTTCCCGCGCTCGCGATGGTCCCGGTCGCCTGCAAGCAGCAACCGCATGGCGCGATCAAGGTCGTCGTCATCGGCGACGAGCCCAAGCTGCGCGATCCGGCGCGGGGGCCGCTGCCGCCTGCGGATGCGGTCGTGCTGGCGAATGTCGCCCAAGGGCTCGTCCGGTTCGATGCCGGAGGAAACATCGTGCCCGGCCTCGCCGAGCGCTGGAACGTGAGCGAGGACGGGCTCAGCTACATCTTCCGGCTGCAAGCGGGTGCCTGGCCCGACGGCAAGAAGATCAGTGCTGATCAGGTCGCCAAAATCTTGAAACGACAACTCGGCCCCAAGAGCCGCAACCAGATCAAGGATGCTGTCGGCGCGATCGAGGACGTCGTCGCGATGACCGATCGAGTGATCGAGATAAGACTCATCGCGCCACGGCCGAACCTGTTGTCGATCCTTGCCCAGCCGGAGTTCGCCATTCTCCGGGGCACCGCGGGTACAGGACCGTTCAAGGCTTTCGCCACGGGAGGGCCGGGCGGCGAGTTGCGCCTGAGGCGGGCCATCGCATCAGACGACGAGGAAGCGGAGGAGACGCGCGAGGACGAAGTGCTGCTCGCGGCAGCTTCCGCGCAAGATGCGATCACGGGCTTCGCGGCGGCCAAATCGGATGTGGTCCTCGGCGGGACCTTCGCAGACCTGCCGTTCACCCGCCGCGTGAAGCTCCCTCGCAATGCGCTGCGGTTCGACCCCGCGTCCGGACTGTTCGGACTGGTTCCGGTGCATTCGGGGGGCCCCCTCGACAGCGCGGAAGCCCGCCAATTGCTGTCGCAAGCACTGGATCGCACGAGTTTCATCGGAGCACTGGGCGTGCCTGGCCTCGCGGCCCGCGCGACCCTTCTTGAACCCGGTCTCGACGGCGTCTCGGCAGTTCCTGCGCCGGCATGGTTCGCGACGCCTCTCGCCGAGCGGCTCACCGCTTTGAGAGCGGAGGCGGACCGGCTGTTCGGCGCAACCAAGCCTACCATCCTCGTCGCACTTCCGGAGGGTCCCGGCGCCGACATTCTTCTCGACGAGCTGAAGCGCGACTGGGGAGCCGTGGGCCTGACGGTCTCGCGGGCTCCGGGCGCTGGAACAGCCGACTTCGCGCTGATTGACGAGGTTGCGCCGTCCTCGTCGCCCGCCTGGTTCGCTCGCCGCTTTCATTGTGGCGTGGTGCCGGTCTGCGACCCTCAGGCCGACCAGCTTATGGATGCGGCGCGCGACATGCCGGCGCCGGCGCAGCGTTATGCCTTGCTGCTTCAAGCGGCAGCACGGCTCGACGAGGTGCAGCTGTTCATCCCGATTACGGCGCCGATCCGCTGGTCGCTGGTCTCAGGACGCATCCAGAGCTTCGCCGGGAACCGTTACGCGCGTCACACGCTCACGGACCTGGAGCAACAGTCAGCGAGCAATTGAGATGGCGTCTCCGATCAACGACCGACTCCCCCTCCCGCGAGTGGGAACGGACCCGGCGTCGGTGCGCGAGCGGGTCGAAACGATGGAGCGCCTGCTCGAGCGCATGTTCGTCATCCCCGGCATCAATCGTCCGGTCGGCCTCGACGTTATCCTCGACCTGATCCCGGGCGTCGGCGACGTCGCCGGCGCGGCTCTTGGCGCCTACATTGTGTGGGAGGCCAAGAACCTGGGCATGTCGAAGTGGAAGATCGGCCGGATGGCGGGGAACGTCGGCCTCGACTTCCTGCTTGGCCTCATCCCCTGGATCGGCGCGGTGCCCGACTTCTTCTTCCGATCGAACACCTACAATTTGCGCATGATCAAGCGTCACCTCGACAAGCATCATCCCGCCGGCGCCACGATCAACGCTCCAGCGAGAAGCACCGATTGATCAACTGTCGCGCCATGCAGCTCGACCGTCCAGGCGAGCCGCTGCGCGAAGTCACGGAAGAACTGGCTGAGCCCACCGGCACCGACGTGTTGATCGACGTTCACGCCTGCGGGGTCTGCCGCACCGACCTGCACATCGCAGACGGCGAGATCTCGGGTGCATTGCCGATCGTACCGGGTCACGAGATCGTGGGTCGCCTGTCGGCGCTCGGGCCCGACGCTGAAGGGTTTGCAGTGGGCGATCGTATCGGCGTGCCGTGGCTCGGCGGGACCGACGGAAGCTGCTTCTATTGCCGGCATGGGTGCGAGAATCTGTGCGACGCGCCAACGTTCACTGGATTCACTCGGAACGGCGGCTACGCCTCGCATGTCCTCGCGGACTCGCGCTTCTGCCTTCCCCTCCCGGACAAGTTCGATGATGCCGAGGCGGCGCCGCTGCTGTGCGCAGGCCTGATCGGGTACCGTGCGCTCAAGATGGCCGGGGACGCGCAGCGCATCGGGTTCTACGGCTTCGGCGCCGCGGCGCACATCATTGCTCAGGTCGCCATCTGGCAAGGTCGTGAGGTGTTCGCCTTCACCCGCGCGGACGACGTGACGGGCCAGCAGTTCGCGCGCTCGCTGGGTTGCGCCTGGGCCGGCGCGTCGGATGAGCCAGCACCGCAGGAACTCGACGCCGCGATCATCTTCGCGCCGGTGGGTTCGCTCGTGCCGCAGGCCCTTCGCCAAATGCGCAAAGGCGGTCGGGTCGTCTGCGCGGGTATCCACATGAGCGACATCCCGAGCTTCCCTTACGAGATCCTGTGGGGAGAGCGATCGGTCTTGTCCGTCGCAAACCTCACGCGGGCGGACGGACATGAGTTCATGAAGGTCGCCGCTCAAGCGCCGATCAGGACGCATACGAGGATCTTCCCACTCGGCAGCGCGAATGAAGCACTCGGGCAACTGCGCAGCGGCCAGCTCGAAGGCGCGGCAGTTCTGGTGCCTTAGCGTCCGCGCGAGACCCAAAGGTGGTCGCCTTCGACCTCGTCCGCAATCGGACGCCCGTAGCGATCCGTGCTCGGCCGATAGACGAAGCGCTGCTGGACCAGCCGGCAGGTCAGCGCATCGAGTTCCGGCACGCCGCTCGATCGCGTGATCGAGCACCGGCTGACCCGGCCGTTCGACTCGACGGTGAACACGAAGAATACACGGCCGCCGATGCCCGCCTCGCGCAGATGCTTCGGGAAGTCTTTGGGCGTGATCGCACCCGCGATCTGCTCGAGTTCGCTTCCGCCGTCGTCACCTTCACCGAAGCCGTTACCGCCGGTGCCTCCCCCTGCTCCCTGCCCGGTCGCAGGGCCACTCCCGGTGCCGCCACCCGACGGCGCGGCTGTCGGCTGGACGGCCACGATTGGCGTCACTGACGGAGGGGCATGCGTCGGTGCAGGTCCGGGTGATCCGCCGATCGGCAGCGGTGCCGCCTTTGGCGCGTCCTCGCTCGAGGCGCCAGGCTTGGGCCGAGGTTCGACCGTTGGCGGAGGTGGCGGCGGCGGGTTGGACAGCGTGACCTGAACCAGCCGCTGTACGGCGTCGCCCGCTCGAGTCACGCTTACGTGCAAGCCGCTGACCAGCGCGAGGATCAGGACAGTCTGAACGAGAACGACCGCGGCGAGCGCAACGGCGCGCTCCCGCGGTCGTACGTTCGTTCTACGCTGCGTATACGCGGGCACGAGCGCGCCCGCTTCCGCTTAGCGGTAGTAGCAGCGGCGCGGCGCCGTGGACGCCCGGTCGATCGCCCGGCCGGCGATCGCGCCGCCAACGGCGCCGGCAGCCGTACCGAGAATGCCGCCGCCAATCACGCTGTGGCCAAGGACCGCACCGGCCGCGCCGCCGGCGATCAGGCCCGTAGAGCCGCTCGAGTGACGGCAGTACTTCTGCGCGTAGTAGGTCTGACCATGGTAATGCTTGCGCGCGCGCTTGTGCGCCTCGGCGGGAACGGTGACCGTGGTCGCGGTCGTGGCGGCGAGCGCAACGCCCGCCATGATCTTGGCAAGTTTGTTCATAAGACTGGTCTCTCTCTCGTTCTGTTTCGTCACTCTAACGAGGATTTCTGAACCGTGTTTCGCCGGTGGCCTCGGTAACGACGAGTCGTGCGGGGTCAGAGACAACCCGGCAGGGCTTTACCGGCGCAGTTAACGGCGATGGGGCGTCGCCGTTCCGCGCGGTCAGTCGCCGCTGATCGAAGGATCGATCTCTTCCGGATGATCGATGATGGGCAGGATTGGCTTCCCCACGTCGCCCTGCCCGACGGTTCGGCCAGCCATCTCCAGCATTCGCTCCAGCGGTACGCGAGCGCGTTCCATGACCTCAGGGCTGAGTTCGATCCGCGGCTCGAGATCGCGGAGCGCCACGTAGAGCTTCTCGAGCGTGTTGAGAGCCATGTACGGGCACATGTTGCAGTTGCAGTTCCCGTCGCCGCCGGGAACGCCGATGAACGTCTTGTTCGGCGCGGCCTTCTGCATCTGGTGGATGATGTGCGGCTCGGTTGCGACCAGGATCGTGTCGGCATCGGTCTGCAGCGCGAAGTCCAGGATCGCCTTGGTCGAGCCGACGAGGTCCGCATGATCGACGATATGGGGCGGGCATTCGGGGTGCGCGGCAACGGGCGCGCCCGGATGCTCGGCCTTGAGCTTGAGAAGCTCGGTCTCGCTGAACGCCTGGTGGACGATGCACACGCCGGGCCACAGGAGCATGTCGCGTCCGAGCTTGCGCGCTAGATAGCCGCCCAGGTGCCGGTCGGGGCCGAAGATGATCTTCTGGTCCTTCGGAATCTGGTCGAGGATGATGTGCGCGCTGCTGCTCGTCACGATGATGTCGCTGAGCGCTTTCACGGCCGCCGAGCAGTTGATGTAGGTCAGCGCGATGTGGTCGGGATGTGCCTTGCGGAAGGCGGCGAACTGGTCCGGCGGGCAGCTGTCCTCCAGTGAGCAGCCGGCGTCCATGTCCGGCAGGATCACCGTCTTCTCCGGCGACAGGATCTTCGCCGTTTCCGCCATGAAACGCACGCCACAGAAGGCGATCACGTCGGCGTCGGTCTCCGCCGCCTTGCGCGACAGGTCCAGGCTATCGCCGACGAAATCGGCGAGATCCTGAATCTCGGGCTTCTGATAATAATGCGCGAGGATCACGGCGTTGCGCTCACGCTTCAGGCGCTGGATTTCACCCAGCAGGTCGAGGCCTTTGAGACTATTGGTTTGAACGGTCATTTCTGCCCTTGAGCGCGCCTGCGCTCTGCTTCCTTGATTGCCTGCTCATATGGGGTCGAAAGGTCGATGTAGCTAGGCTCTGTCGTGCCGTCGGCCGGGAAGCGCGCGACGACCTTCACGTCCTTGAAGCCGGCCGCCAGCAACGGCATCGCGAAGCTCCGCTCGACGGCGGCGCGAGCAGACTGGCGCGCGAGCTGCATCGGCACGGGAGCCGTGGCCTGCTTGCGAAGATCCTGCACTGCCCGGTCGCGGTTCGCCTGATCGAGCTGCTCATTGGCGTTGGTCAGCGAGGAGAGGACGCCACCGCTACCGTACTGCTTCACCGTCCTGATATCGACGTCCGGGCCGGCAACCTCGATCTCCGGCAAACGGACCGTCAGAGTGCGGTTCGACTTGTTCCAGTCGACGTCGTTGGGCTGGAGCTTCGACATGTCGAGCTCATAGCGCACGTCGCCGGGAAGGATCAGCGTCCGGTCGTAGTTCAGCAGGCCGCCGAACTTCTGCTGATGACTGCTGACTACCGAAACGTAGCGCGCGGCAAAGACCGACAGACGGTTCTGCGCCCGCATGGACTCGAGGCTCGCCGTGGCGATCGTCTTCGGGTTCGATCCAAACAGGCGGTCCGCAAGTCCGGACCACATGCCGAGCAGCACCCCGAGCACGAGCGCCACCACGATCATCAGCAGCACGAGCGGTTTGTTCAGGCGGCTTTCCATAGGTCTTGCTGCTGTTGAACGAGGCCGCGGCGCTGAAGGTCCAGCAGGTGCGCGAGAACCGAGCCGCCGGCTGCCGCCGTAAGCCGCGGATCGAGGCCCGGGTAAGCGTTCGCGACGATGGCGGGGACACCGCGCGCCTGCTCACGCACGAGCGACAGGATCTGCTTCTCCCGCTGCATACGATGGCCGGCAAGGTGCCGCAGATATTGCTGCGGCTTGGTCACTGCCGGCCCGTGTGCGGGATAAAGGATGCGGTCGCTCCGCTGGCGGAGCTTGTCGAGGCTCTGCATGTA
>DASVXN010000139.1:0-1650 GCA_036392635.1 Sphingomicrobium sp.
CGAGCTCGCAGGTGTCGAGGACAAGCATTACGACCTGATTGGCGCATTCGACGTCATCGAGCACATCGACGACGACGCGGCCGCGATCGCCTCGATTGCCACCAAGCTGAAGCCCGGCGGGCGGTTCATCATGACGGTCCCCGCGCACCAGTGGATGTGGACCGCACACGATGTCGCGAACCACCACAAACGCCGTTACTCGAAGCGCGGTCTCAGGAAGCTGATCGAGGGCTCAACGCTCAAGCTCGAGCGCGTCGGCTATTTCAACAGCCTGCTCTTCCCGCTTGCCGTCGCCGAGCGCACCGCCTCCAGGCTGCGCGGCAAGGACAATGGCGACGTGAAGCTTCCGCCCAAGCTCCTCAATTCAGCACTGGAAACAGTGTTTGCGGCCGAGCGTCATCTGGTCGGCAGGCTGCCCCTGCCGCCGGGACTTTCGCTGTTCGCCGTCGCGTCGGCCAGATAACCAAGGCGGGCGGGTCCACGCTCGCCTCCGCCTGCAACTTCCTGGACGATATACAGCGGTCGCCGCTTCGCCTCGTTGTACAGCCTGCCGATATACTCGCCCATCAGCGCGAGGACGAACATCTGGACGGCACCGAGCACGACCACGACGAGCATCAGCGAGGTCCAGCCCTGAATGATCCGCCCGCTGAGCCACGCATAGGCAATGTAGAGGATGAGCAGCACCGATCCGGCGGACAGCAGCAATCCGGCATGGCTCGCCAGCTTCAGCGGGGCCGACGAGAAGCCTGTCAGCGCATCGAATGCGAAGCGCAGCATCTTCTTGAACGGGTACTTCGTAGCGCCGGCGAAGCGCTCCGCCCGGTCGTAAGCGAACGGCACCTGCCGAAAGCCGATCCACGCGACCATGCCGCGAATGAACCGCGCCTGCTCCGGCATGGCGAGCAGCGCATCAAGCGCGCGGCGGCTCATCAGCCGGAAGTCGCCGGCGTCGAGGGGGATGTCGACCTCCGTCGCGCGGGACAGCAGCCGGTAGAAGCCGTGCGCCGTCGCCCGCTTGAACGCCGTCTCGCCCGCCCGGCTCTTGCGGACGCCGTAGACCACGTCGGCACCCTGCTCGCGCATCGCGGTCACCATCGAGGGCAGCAGCTCGGGCGGATCCTGCAGGTCGGCATCAATGATCAGGATCGTCGCGCCGCGGCAGAGGTCGAGGCCTGCCGTGAGGGCAAGCTGATGCCCGTGGTTCCGCGACAGGTTGACGGCAACCACGTGAGGATCCTCGCCGGCTAGGCGCTCCATCATGCCCCATGTGCCGTCGCGCGAGCCGTCGTTGACCAGCACCAACTCGTAGTCGTCGGCGGCAACGCTGCGTGCTGCAGCGCTCAGCCGCTGATGCAACTCACCTAGACACGCCTCTTCATTGAAGCAGGGAACGACGATCGACAGTGCGGTCATGGGCGCGTTTTGTAGAGGAAACTTCCCGGCCCGCGCCAGACCAACTTCATGTCGGCCACGGTTTCACGGCTGAAGGCCGGCGGATCGATCAGCCACACGTAATCGAAATCGTTGCGCGGCAAAGTGGAAAGCGACTGGTCGATCATCCGGTGCAGCGGGTCGCGGCATCGGTTCGGCCGCACGAGTTGCGACGGATCCGCGGCGAAATAGCCCGCCTTCGTATATTTGAGATCG